>JBGUDX010000417.1:0-500 GCA_041821645.1 Acidobacteriota bacterium | reverse complement strand
GATCAACGCGAGCGCCTTCGGTACTGAAACTCGTCCAGGAGCTCGCAGGTAAGGAGCCACACAAGGGGGTCAACCCGGACGAGGTCGTCGCCGACGGGGCCGCGCTCCAGGCAGGCGTGCTCACCGGTGACGTGAAGGGCATCCTTCTCCTCGACGTCACACCGTTGACGCTCGGCGTCGAGACCGAGGGTGGTGTGTCGACGAAGATGATCGAACGCAACACGACGATCCCGACCCGCCGCTCCGAGATCTTCACGACGGCGGCAGACAATCAGCCGGAGGTCGAGATCCACGTCCTGCAGGGCGAGCGCCCGATGGCCAACGACAACAAGAGCCTCGGCCGCTTCAAGCTCCCCGGTATCGCTTCGGCACCCCGGGGCATCCCCCAGATCGAGGTGACGTTCGACATCGACGCCAACGGCATTGTCTCCGTGTCTGCGAAGGACCTCGGAACCGGGAAGACGCAGCAGGTGACGATTACCGGCGGCACGGCACTGTCC
>JBGUDX010000416.1:0-500 GCA_041821645.1 Acidobacteriota bacterium | reverse complement strand
TCCGAAGAGGACCTCGGCGTCGATGCTCCCGCCGGCGCGGACGTCGACCTTCACGCCGGCGACATTATCGCCGCCGGGGGTGATGGGGGCGCAGAAGGTCTCGGCCTCGGCCTTCAGGTCGATCTTCCAATCGAGGTTGGTGATGGACAGGTAGGGCGTGGTCGTACTGAGCATCAGGTTCAGCCCGGCCTTGGCGGCCTCGGTCAGCTTGGGCAGGACCTCGAAGACGTCGCCCAGAATGCCGTAGTTCGCGACCTTGAAGATCGGGGCGTCGGGGTCCTTGTTGATCGCGATGATCGTGCCTGAATTCTTCATCCCGACGACGTGCTGCATGGCTCCGGAGATCCCGCAGGCGATGTAGACATCGGGTTTGACGGTCTTGCCGGTCTGGCCCACCTGGAGGCTGTAGGGCACCCATCCCGCGTCCACGACCGCTCTCGTGGCCCCGACGGCGCCACCCAGCGACGCGGCCAGCTCGTCGACGATCGCCCACTGGTCCG
>JBGUDX010000415.1:0-502 GCA_041821645.1 Acidobacteriota bacterium | reverse complement strand
GTACTACGCCGACGCGCCCAGGCACCACCGACCGCGACTCGAAGCAGCTCGGCGCCGCGAGACCTTCGAGGAGGTGGTCGGCGGACTGGACGACTCCAACGCGCTGTTCGAAGCGCGGCGCTGCCTCTCGTGCGGGAACTGCTTCGGCTGCGACAACTGCTTCGGCCTCTGCCCGGACAACGCAGTGATCAAGCTCGACGGCGAGAACTCCTACGAGATCGACCTCCACTACTGCAAGGGCTGTGGGATCTGCGTCGCCGAGTGCCCCTGTGGGGCGATCGAGATGGTGCCCGAGCGGATCTAGCTCGCCGCTCGAAGCTGCGGCCGGATCGCGAGCAGGTCGGCCTCCAGCTCCCCCGCGCCCGGGCCGAGGTCGTGGGCGCTGACCCGAACGGTCTCGATCCCGGCGCTGCGCAGCCGGCGGTCGCGGATTCGATCCTCGCGGAAGGAGCTGCGGCCCGCATGGAACTCGTAGCCATCGAGCTCAACCGCCAGCCCCAGC
>JBGUDX010000414.1:0-504 GCA_041821645.1 Acidobacteriota bacterium | reverse complement strand
CGCGGGTGATGGGGTCGATCGCCCCGAACGGCTCGTCCATCAACAGGACGTCCGGGTCGCCGCCGAGCGCCCGGGCCACCCCGACCCGCTGGGCCTGCCCACCGGAGAGCTCCTTCGGGTACCGGCCCGCGAACTCGCCGGAATCCAGGCCGACCATGTCGAGGAGTTCCGCCACCCGTGCCGCGGTGTCCGACTTCGACCAGCCGAGGAGCTTGGGTACGGTGGCCACGTTCTCCGCAATGGTGCGGTGGGGGAACAGGCCGATCTGCTGGATCACGTAGCCGATCCGCCGCCGGAGCACGTCGGGGTTGACGTCGGTGACGTCCTCGCCCTCGAAGTAGATGCGCCCGCCCGTGGGCTCGATCATCCGGTTGATGAGCCGCAGGGTGGTGGACTTCCCACAACCGGAGGGGCCGACCAACACCAGCACTTCTCCGGTGGGGATGGCGAGGGTGAGATCCGCCACCGCCGGGGCCCCCCCGCCGGGGTACCGCTTGGAGACGT
>JBGUDX010000413.1:0-505 GCA_041821645.1 Acidobacteriota bacterium | reverse complement strand
GCGAAGAGACGAGCCAGGAACATCTCAGGGAGATCGTCAAAGCCATCATCGACGAGGTGATGCCAAAGGGTTGGGTCGACGCCAATACGCAACTCTACGTCAACCCAACCGGGCGGTTTGTGATTGGCGGACCGGATGGCGACGCGGGCCTCACGGGACGCAAGATCATCGTCGACACCTATGGTGGCGCGGCGCCTCACGGCGGCGGCGCTTTCTCCGGCAAGGACCCTACCAAGGTCGATCGCTCGGCGGCTTATGCTGCGCGCTATCTCGCCAAGAACGTCGTGGCGGCTGGCCTTGCCGACAAATGCACGCTGCAAGTCTCCTACGCCATTGGCGTGTCGCAGCCTCTGTCGCTTTATGCCGACCTGCACGGCACGGGCAGCATCGCCGAAGAGGACCTGGAGAATGTGCTCCGCAAGGTGATGGACTTAAGCCCGCGCGGCATCAGAGAGCATCTTGACCTCAGCCACCCGATCTATGAACGCACGGCCGCTTACGGCCA
>JBGUDX010000412.1:0-512 GCA_041821645.1 Acidobacteriota bacterium | reverse complement strand
ACTATCCCGGAAGCGATTTCGGTCCAGGATCTCGCCAATCGCATGGCCGAGCGGTCCGTTGACGTGATCCGCCTCCTCATGAAGCAGGGTACGATGGTCAAGCTTGACGATATTCTGGATGCCGACACTGCTCAGATCGTTGCCGAGGAAATGGGCCATTCGGTTCGCCGCGTCGCCGCCTCCGATGTCGAGGAAGGCTTGTTTGCCGAGGCCGATGCCGATGGTGATCTGAAGCCGCGCCCGCCTGTCGTCACGATCATGGGCCACGTCGATCACGGCAAGACGTCTCTGCTCGATAAGATCATTGGCATCGATGTGGTCAGCGGCGAAAGCGGCGGAATTACTCAGCACATTCGCGCCTACCAGATCCAAAAGAACGATCAAGCGATCTCATTTGTCGATACGCCCGGCCACGAAGCTTTTACTGCTATGAGGGCCCGCGGGGCCAACTGTACCGACATCGCCGTTTTGGTTGTGGCCGCCGACGACGGTGTTATGCCGCAGACCGAGGA
>JBGUDX010000411.1:0-512 GCA_041821645.1 Acidobacteriota bacterium | reverse complement strand
CCGGTGCAAACCCCCGCCTCATGCTCACCGCTCCCATACCCGCCACCGAGAAGGTGCTCGCCAATGCCGGGCTCGGCATCGGCGACATCGATCTGGTCGAGATCAACGAGGCATTCGCCTCGGTCGTGTTGGCCTGGGAGAACGAAGTGGGCGCCGACATGGACAAGGTGAACGTGAACGGCGGCGCGATCGCTCTGGGCCACCCGGTGGGGGCCTCGGGCGCCCGGATCCTGACCACGCTCCTCTACGAGATGGAGCGCCGGGACGTCGAGTTTGGTCTCGCCACCCTCTGCATTGGTGGTGGGCAGGGCATCGCAATGGTGGTGGAGCGGACCGCTTGAGCGCCGAGTCAGACGCCAAGGCCGCTGCCACCGAGGGCTACGACGTCGGGGATCGGCGCATCTACTGGTATTCGCCCAAGCACGGTGTGGACCGGCGCCTCCAGCCTTTCGGGACCTATTTGCTGAACGTCACACTCCGGCCTCGGTTCGGGCTCGAGGTCGCAGGCCGCG
>JBGUDX010000410.1:0-512 GCA_041821645.1 Acidobacteriota bacterium | reverse complement strand
GAGACTTGAAAGAGACCCTGGACATCCTTCTGGATGGCCTCGAGCCCCTCGAACACGGTCCGTGGATCGAGCGCATCTCGAGATGGCGTGATGAGTCGACGCACCGCGAGCTGCTCAATCAGGTCCTCGAGTCACCCGAGCTCAAGGCGGCCGAGGTGGTCCACGATCTGTGGACCCTGACCGGCGGCGAGGCGATCACGGTCACCGATGTCGGCCAGCACCAGATGTGGGTGGCCCAGTACTACAAACACAGCCAACGTCACGCCCTTATCACCAGCGGCGGTATGGGAACGATGGGTTTCGGGCTTCCCGCGGGAATCGGCGCCGCCATGGGCAGGCCCGACGACGAGGTCTGGGTCGTGGTCGGCGACGGCGGTTTCCAGATGACCATGGCCGAGCTCGCCACCGCGATGCAGGAACAGGTCAACGTCAAGATCGCACTCATCAACAACGGGTATCTCGGCATGGTGCGTCAGTGGCAGGAGCTCTTTTACGAGAAACGCTACAACGCC
>JBGUDX010000409.1:0-515 GCA_041821645.1 Acidobacteriota bacterium | reverse complement strand
GATGTACCAGACCTTGATCCGCTGAAGCCCAACGATAACAGCTATGCCGATGAGAGCAGCGGTGAACCAACCCCAGGATATTTCGTTGGTGTAGAAGACCGCTATCACCAAGATCGCTCCGATGTCATCGACGATCGCAAGCGCCAGCAGGAACAACTTCGCACCGATCGGGACTCTCGTCGATAGCAGCGCGATCACGCCGACGGAGAATGCGATGTCGGTGGCCATCGGGATTCCCCATCCGGCGATCGCGTCGGAGGGGCCGTTCGACGCAACGAATGCGACGTAGATGAGGGCCGGGACGATCATCCCGCCGAGGGCGGCCACGGCCGGGAGTGATGCCTTCTTGACCGAATTCAACTCGCCGACGACGAGTTCACGCTTGATCTCGAGGCCAACGACGAAGAAGAAGATCGCCATCAGGCCGTCATTGACGAAGTGCTTCAGCGACTCGTCGAAGTGGAATCCAGCGATCGTGATATCGATGTGGACGTCCCAGAACTCGAAGTAAGACT
>JBGUDX010000408.1:0-515 GCA_041821645.1 Acidobacteriota bacterium | reverse complement strand
CTCCACGCTTCGCCACCGGTGGCTGGTCCACCGACTTCAGCATCAGCTCGGTGCCCTTCAACGAGATCTTCTCGGGCGGGCCGGGCAAGGACGGCATCCCTGCCATCGACGACCCCCGCTTCGAGTCCATCGAGGAGGCGCGCGGTTGGCTCAGCGGGACCAGCCCCGTGATCGCACTCGAGATCGACGGTGACGCACGCGCCTACCCCCTGGCCGTGCTGACCTGGCACGAGATCGTCAACGACACCGTCGGGGGTGTTCCGGTCTCGGTGACCTACTGCCCGCTGTGCAACTCAGCGGTGTCCTACCGCCGCGAAGTCAATGGAGTTGAGACCACATTCGGAACGTCTGGAAGCCTGTTCGCGTCGGCACTGGTCATGTACGACCGCCTGACCGAATCGCTGTGGACCCACTTCGACGGACGTGCGGTGGTCGGTGTTCTGGCGGGCACACAACTCGAGCCGATTGCCTCGCCGCTGATGACATGGGAAGACTTCGTTTCCGCCTATCCGGAT
>JBGUDX010000407.1:0-516 GCA_041821645.1 Acidobacteriota bacterium | reverse complement strand
TCGGTGTCGGTATCGGATTTCAGCTCGACACCCATTTCGAGGAGTTCCCGGCGCAGGCGGCCATAGTTTTCGACGATGCCATTGTGAACCACCGCCACCTGACCGCAACTGTCGGTCTGCGGGTGGGCGTTGGCCTCGGTGGGCGCACCATGGGTCGCCCACCGCGTATGACCGATGCCGACCGTGCCGTGCAGCGGTTCGTGATACGCCTTCTGCTCCAGGTTGCCGAGCTTTCCGGCGGCACGCAGGATCTCGATCTGATCCGGCCCCATGACCGCGATGCCGGCCGAGTCGTAGCCGCGATACTCGAGGCGGCGAAGACCATCGAGGAGGACCGGCACGACCTCGTCAGGGCCGACGTAACCGATGATGCCGCACATGCTCAGACCTCCATTCAGCCCTCTACGAGCCGACCCTGGCCCTGGCCCTGTCCAAAGCGCCCAAAAGCTGATCGAACGATTTCGCGAACGCGGCAACACCCTCGACCTGGAGCTCGGTGGTGATCGCGTTCATGTC
>JBGUDX010000406.1:0-519 GCA_041821645.1 Acidobacteriota bacterium | reverse complement strand
CTTGCCGATGTTGACGGTGTTGAGCGCAGCATCCCATGCATCGTCGCCACGCGACAGGATGTCGGCATCGGTGATCGGGTAGTCGTCGAGGGCGTATTCGGATACGAACTTCTGGCTGTGCACCACGTTCTTCACCACCCGGTAGGCCGGGTGCTGCGAGTCGACGACAAAGAAGCAGTACTCGCCGGTGTCGGCGATCTTGCCGAAGGTCGAGACGAGCGCGGCCTCGTTGCCGTTGCCGATGTAGTACTTGCTTCCGTTGGCCCGGTAGGTGCCATCACCGACCGGCGTCAGCGTCATCTCGGTGGAGTAGAGATCGGCGCCGTGCTCCTTCTCAGACAGACCGAAGGCGAAGACTCCACCCTCCTGGAGCAAGGCCGCGGTCTTCGTCTTCACGGCCTCGTTGTCGCTCATCCAGATCGGCCCGAGCCCGAGGACCGTGACCTGCCACACGTACCAGTAGGGCAGGCCATAGAAACCGAGAATCTCGGCGAACTCGCAGATGCGCCATACGTCCCA
>JBGUDX010000405.1:0-520 GCA_041821645.1 Acidobacteriota bacterium | reverse complement strand
GATCGCGCCCTCGGCGGGCACGCGGCCGATGGGTGTGTCCACGGCGTCGCCGTCGCCCTCGACCCGCTCGAGGACCCATTTGAGGACACGACTGTTGTCGCCGAAACCAGGCCAGATGAAGTTGCCGTCGGCGTCCTTGCGGAACCAGTTGACGTAGAAGATCTTCGGCAGCTTCTCGACGTCGCCCTGGGCGCCGATCTCGAGCCAGTGACGGAAATAGTCGGCCATGTTGTAGCCGCAGAACGGCAGCATCGCGAACGGGTCGAAGCGCAACTGGCCCACCGTGCCGAAGGCCGCGGCGGTCATCTCCGAGGACATCGTCGCTCCCATGAAGACGCCGTGCTCCCAGTCGAAGGCCTCGCGTACGAGCGGCACGACGCTGGCGCGACGCCCCCCGAAGAGGAAGGCGTCGATCGGCACGCCGGCCGGGTCTTCCCACTCGGCGGCGATCGAGGGGGCCTGGTCAGCTGGAACAGTGAAGCGCGCGTTGGGATGGGCGGCCGGGTTCTCGGCCTCGGGC
>JBGUDX010000404.1:0-521 GCA_041821645.1 Acidobacteriota bacterium | reverse complement strand
CCGAAAAGCTCGCGCCCAAGCTCGTCGAACACCTCGACCGCGTCCTCGGCCACCCGAAGGTCGACGAGTACTACGCTCGCTTCTGAGGGGAAGAACCCAACGCCTCTGCATCGGGATCTGCCGCTTACTTCCCGATCGCCGCGGCGAGGCCTTCGGGGTCGGCAACGCTGACCCACAGCAGGGAGTGGTCTCGGAATCCGATGACCCTGGGGATCTTGTCCACGAACGCAATCCACAACCCCTTGTGATGGTTCGTGCCGAAGGTGAGCCCGTCGTCGGTGAGGCTGAGCCGCAACCCGACCGCGGTGTACCAACGGTGCGGGCCGGTGACGAGAGTGTGGTCGATGTTGTCGAGCGTGGTCTTTACGCTGAATCGCCCGAAGGTCGCGATGAGTTCGCCGTCGTCGGAGATATCGACGCCGTCATCGTCGCCCACGCCCAGCGCGAAAAATAGTGGGGCCCACCGCTTGTCGAGCCGGTATGGGAAGTGCTGCGATGTCATGGCTTCACTCACTAACTCT
>JBGUDX010000403.1:0-523 GCA_041821645.1 Acidobacteriota bacterium | reverse complement strand
CTGACTGACCTCTGACAGAAGGCGAACCCGGCGAAGACCACGAGCCCACCGAACACGATCCAGATCATCACTCCAACCCTGCTGCAGAAACCTCAACGATCGTGAAGTAGACCACCGGATCGTCGCCCAGCTTGAGCCGCCCGAGCAAGATCGCTGGCTCGCCGAAGCTGAGGCCGAGGGCCTGTCAAAGACGGAGGGCGCTCTTGGGGCGTCCTCCGTGGTTTCTCTGCCCCGTTTGCGCCTCGGCCCCCCTTTCTCCGTAGGCTCCCGCTCCAACCAACTCGGGAGGAGTACCCAATGCGGAGGATCAAGCAGGCGAAGCCCTCGGCGGCGATCATCATTGCCGTGGTCGCCCTGGTGGCGGCGCTCGGTAGCGGAGCCGTGGCGGGGGTAACGATCAGCAAGCTCAACCAGAAGGAGAAGCAGCAGGTCAAGCGCCTCTCCAAGAAGCAGGCGAAGAAGCTCGACAAGCAGATCGAGCTTCTGCCGGGGCCGGAGGGACCGAAGGGCGAGCGGGGCCTGC
>JBGUDX010000402.1:0-525 GCA_041821645.1 Acidobacteriota bacterium | reverse complement strand
GTCTGCACGAGACCCCCGAGGGTCAGACGTCGATGATGACCGCTCCCGGTGGCACCGAGGTTCCCGTCGAGGTCGACGATATCGACCACTTCGGCAACCGCCGGCTGCGCACGGTCGGCGAGCTGATCCAGAATCAGATCCGGGTCGGGCTGTCCCGCATGGAGCGTGTCGTCCGCGAGCGGATGACCACCCAGGACGTCGAGGCGATCACGCCGCAGACCCTGATCAACATCCGTCCCGTCGTGGCGGCGATCAAGGAGTTCTTCGGCACCTCGCAGCTGTCGCAGTTCATGGACCAGGTCAACCCCCTGTCGGGCCTCACGCACCGGCGCCGTCTCTCGGCGCTCGGCCCGGGTGGTCTGTCCCGTGAGCGCGCCGGGTTCGAGGTCCGCGACGTCCACTTCTCGCACTACGGCCGCATGTGCCCCATCGAGACGCCGGAGGGCCCGAACATCGGCCTCATCGGCGCTCTGGCCACCTACGCCCGGGTCAACGAGTTCGGCTTCATCGAGTCGCCCTACCGCA
>JBGUDX010000401.1:0-525 GCA_041821645.1 Acidobacteriota bacterium | reverse complement strand
CGATACCGTTGCTTCGAAAAATACTGGCAACGGATGTCCGGGCAATCTACGAAGGGGACCCTGCAGCAAAAAGTCATGACGAGATTATTTTCAGTTATCCCGGCATCTTTGCCGTCACCATATATCGGGTGGCCCATAAGCTTTTTGAGCTTCAGGTGCCGCTTTTACCCCGCATCATGACGGAACATGCCCACAGTTTGACCGGCATCGATATCCATCCCGGAGCCGATATCGGAGAGAGTTTTGTGATCGACCACGGAACCGGCGTGGTGATCGGCGAGACCACCGTTATCGGAAAAAACGTTCGAATCTATCAAGGGGTGACCCTCGGCGCCCTTTCACTTCCCAAAGATGCCGGAGAACGACTGAGAGGCAAAAAACGCCATCCCACCATCGAAGACGATGTCATTGTGTACTCGGGCGCCACGATTCTAGGTGGAAATACCATCATCGGTGCGCGCTCCGTAATCGGGGGAAATGTGTGGATTACCAAATCTGTTCCACCGGATACCAAAGTAATTATGG
>JBGUDX010000400.1:0-526 GCA_041821645.1 Acidobacteriota bacterium | reverse complement strand
CTGCGCGAGTTCAACGTCGACGCCACCGTCGGCAAGCCGCAGGTCGCGTACCGCGAGACGATCACCAAGCCCACGACCCGCATCGAGTATGTCCACAAGAAGCAGACCGGTGGTTCGGGTCAGTTCGCCGTCGTCGAGGTGGACATCGAGCCCACCGGTCCCGGTGGCGGCTACGAGTTCGACGACAACATCAGCGGCGGTCGCATCCCGAAGGAGTACATCCCGTCGGTCAACGCCGGGATCAAGGAAGCCATGACCACCGGCGTGCTCGCCGGGTACCCCACGGTCGACTTCAAGATCACCCTCCAGGACGGCAAGTACCACGATGTGGACTCGTCCGAGATGGCGTTCAAGATCGCCGGCAACATGGTGTTCAAGGAAGCGGCCCGCGCCGCGAAAGCCACGCTGCTCGAGCCGATCATGTCGGTCGAGGTCGTCACCCCCGAGGACTATCTCGGCGACGTCATGGGCGACCTGTCATCCCGCCGGGGCAAGCTCGGCCAGAGCGAGTCACGCGGTCCCAACC
>JBGUDX010000399.1:0-526 GCA_041821645.1 Acidobacteriota bacterium | reverse complement strand
TGGGACCCCGTGTCGGCGGAGAAGGGCGGCTACGACCGCTTCATGCAGAAGGAGATCTTCGAGCAGCCTCGCGCCATCACCGACACC
Source organism: Acidobacteriota bacterium (assembly GCA_041821645.1). Taxonomy (GTDB): domain Bacteria; phylum Actinomycetota; class Thermoleophilia; order Solirubrobacterales; family 70-9; genus 67-14. The sequence continues at coordinate 439 of JBGUDX010000399.1, read as the reverse complement.
ATCGGAACCCGTATCCTGGAGACCGAAGGCAACATCGACCTCAACGGGATCGACCTCTCGCCGAAAGCCGTCGCGGGGATCCGGCGCATCTACATGGTGGCCTGCGGCACCGCCTATTACTCCTGCATGGTCGGCAAGTACATGCTCGAGCAGATCGCAGGCATCCCGACCGAGGTCGATCTGGCCAGCGAGTTCCGCTACCGGCGGCCGATCCTGGACGAGTCCACGTTGATCCTGCCGGTGTCCCAGTCGGGCGAGACCGCCGACACCCTGGCGGCCCTGCGCGAGGGCAAGGCCCATGGCTCACGCGTGCTGGCCGTCAGCAACACCCGGGACTCGACCATCGCCCGGGAGAGCGACGACGTGCTCTATACCCAGGCCGGGCCGGAGATCGGCGTGGCCTCCACCAAGGCGTTTACCACCCAGATCGTGGCCCACT
>JBGUDX010000398.1:0-529 GCA_041821645.1 Acidobacteriota bacterium | reverse complement strand
ACCGATGTTGGCCACAAGCGCCGCCAGCGTCGCCGGCAGGTTGAACTCGGTCCGGCCCGTGCGTCCCAGGACGACCAGCAGCGCGAGGTAGATGCCGTAGAGGGCCGCGCCGAGCGCCAGCAGGCCGATCGCCTTGTAAGCATCAAAGTAGTCGGGGGCGGCGAGCAGGCGGACGATCCAGCGGGCCTCGAGCCACATCCCGACAACGATCACCCCACAGAGCGCCGTGAACGCGGTGAGCACAACCGCATAGACCCGCTTGGCCTCCTCGTCATCGGTGATCGAGTAGGCCAGCGGCGGCCAGGCGAGCTGAAAGCCGCGGACGAAGATCTGGATCCCCTGGCTGAACTTGAAGGCGAGCGCGTAGAGGCCGGCCTCGGCGTTGCCGATCAGGCTGACGATGATCACCCGATCGACGAAGCTGAGCGAGTAGAGCGAGAGCTCAGCCGGCATCGTCGGCAGGCCGAAGCGGAACATCCGCCGCAGCAGGGCGCGATCAGGGATCAACGCGAGGCGGCGGCGCTCCGAG
>JBGUDX010000397.1:0-529 GCA_041821645.1 Acidobacteriota bacterium | reverse complement strand
ATTCCATCGCGTGTCGCATGACCGCCGCGTTCATGACGCAAAGGCCGTCGTCGCTGACTCCGATCGCGCCAGCATCACGCAAGTCCGCCATCTCGGTGAGCTCCGCGCCTTTTTGCCCCTTGGTCACCGCACCGAAGGGCAGAAGCCGGGCACCGCCATGCTCTTGTGCGCGCGCGATCATCATCTCGGTGATCGCGCGGGTATCGTTGGTCGGCTTCGTGTTCGGCATCGGACAAACCGCGGTGAAACCGCCGGCCGCCGCCGCATCCAAACCGGAGCCGATGTCTTCTTTGTACTCCTGCCCCGGCTCACGCAGGTGCACGTGCAAGTCGATGAAGCCTGGACACACCCAGCGCCCCGACGCATCGATGATGCGAACCGCTTCGCCAGCCTGATAGGCAGCGCCCGCACCGCGCCCCACTTCTTTGATGCGTCCCGCTTCGATCACGACATCAGCGGTCTCGTCGAGGCCCAGAGAGGGGTCGAGAACACGCCCGCCGCGAAGAACGATCAGCGGGACGTTCAGCGG
>JBGUDX010000396.1:0-532 GCA_041821645.1 Acidobacteriota bacterium | reverse complement strand
ATCACCGCCCGAATCTGCGGTATCTGTCCCATCGCCTATCAGATGAGTTCCGTTCATGCAATGGAGAACGCCTTCGGGGTAACCGTCGACGGTTCGTTGCGCGAGTTGCGCCGCCTGATCTACTGCGGTGAGTGGATCGAGAGCCATGCGCTGCACATCTACCTGCTCCACGCCCCCGACTTCCTCGGATACGAGAGCGGCATTCACATGGCGGCCGACCATCGCGAGGTCGTCGAACAGGGTCTGCGTCTCAAGAAGGCGGGAAACTCGATCGTCGGGCTCGTCGGCGGGCGCGAGATTCACCCGATCAACGTTCGGGTCGGCGGCTTCTACCGGGTCCCCACGAAGCGAGAACTCGAGGCGCTCATCCCCGAACTCGAATGGGCGAAGGATGCGGCGGTTGCGACAGTCCGCTTCGTGAGCGGCTTCACGTTCCCCGACGCCGACCTGGACTACGAGTTCGTTTCGTTGAGCCACCCCGATGAGTATCCGTTCAACGAGGGGCGGATCGTGTCGAGCAAGGGTCTCAACC
>JBGUDX010000395.1:0-536 GCA_041821645.1 Acidobacteriota bacterium | reverse complement strand
TCCTCGAGTACCTGGCCGTCCGTGCGTTGAAGAAAGACCTCAAGGGCCCGATCCTTTGTCTGGCCGGACCGCCCGGAGTGGGGAAGACCTCGCTGGGACGCTCGATCGCTCGCGCGATGGACAGGAAGTTCATTCGGATCTCGCTCGGCGGTGTGCGCGACGAGGCCGAGATTCGCGGTCATCGCCGCACCTACATTGGCTCCATGCCCGGCCGGATTGTGCAGAGCATGCGCAAGGTGGCCGTGCGCAATCCGGTGTTCATGCTAGACGAGATCGACAAGATGAGCATGGATTTGCGCGGCGACCCGTCGTCGGCCTTGCTCGAAGTGCTCGACCCCGAGCAGAACGACACCTTCAGTGACCACTACCTCGAGATTCCGTACGACCTCTCCAAGGTGATGTTCATCGCCACGGCCAACGTGGGCGACACCATCCCCGCACCGCTTCGCGACCGCATGGAGATCATCGAGATTCCCAGCTACACGCGCCGTGAGAAGGCGGACATCGCGAGGGTGCATCTGGTCCCGAAGCAACTC
>JBGUDX010000394.1:0-538 GCA_041821645.1 Acidobacteriota bacterium | reverse complement strand
TCTGCTCCGGTATCGAGAACTACTCCCGCATCCTCGACGGCCGCAACGCGGGTGAGCCTCCGCATACGCTGATCGACTTCTTCCCTGACGACTTCGTCTGCTTCATCGACGAGAGCCACAACACGATGGGCCAGCTCCGCGGCATGTACGAGGGCGACCGCTCGCGCAAGCTGGCGCTGATCGACGCCGGGTTCCGGCTCCCGTCGGCGCTGGACAACCGGCCGCTGCAGTTTCCCGAGTTCCTCGAGCGCGTGGACCAGCTCGTCTACGTCTCGGCCACTCCCGGCGAGTACGAGCGCACGTCGTCGGCGCAGGTGGTCGAGCAGATCATCCGGCCCACGGGCCTGACAGACCCCAAGGTAAAAATCAAGCCGGTCAAGGGCCAGGTGGACGACCTGCTGGGGGAGATCCGCGAGCGCGCAAAGGCGGGCGAGCGAGTGCTGGTCACGACGCTGACCAAGCGCATGTCCGAGGAGCTGACCGAGTACTACGAGGAGCTGGGCGTGCGGGTGCGTTACCTGCACAGCGAGATCCAGAC
>JBGUDX010000393.1:0-538 GCA_041821645.1 Acidobacteriota bacterium | reverse complement strand
GTCGGCGGCGCCGTCACCCCGAGCGAAGCGCGGCGTTCCATCGACCTCGACGTCGTCGTCACCATCGCTGCAGCATTCGGTCTTGCCGCGGCCATCGAAGTGTCGGGACTAGGCGACCAACTCGCCGGGTGGATCATCGACATCGCGGCGCCGTTCGGCCAGGTTGCCATCCTCGCGACGATCGTGCTCGTGACCATCGTCCTCAAGGAGATCATCACGAACAAAGGGTCGGTGTTGCTCCTCACGCCCATCGCGTTCTCGATCGCGGCCGCGACCCATGGGAACCCGCGTGGATACGCCATCGCGATCGCCGTCGCCTCAGCCCTCGCGTTCCTGACCCCCATCGGCTACCAGACCAACACCATGGTCTACGGACCCGGCGGATATCGATTCACGGACTACCTGCGGCTCGGACTCCCACTCACCGCGATCGCATTCGTTGGCATCATCGCGATCGTGCCCCTCAGATGGCCGCTGTAGCCCGCCTGCGGCCGTCCGCGGCCATGTACTGCGTATCAGGTTCACACGACTTCCTTGC
>JBGUDX010000392.1:0-539 GCA_041821645.1 Acidobacteriota bacterium | reverse complement strand
GCGGCTCGCGAGACCGTCTCGCCCGGAATCACCAAGGCATCCCCCTTCGCCGAGGACGGGGTCGGCACGACCGTCATCGCCATCGCCAGCGGCAAGGGCGGAGTCGGCAAGTCGAGCATCACCGCCAACCTGGCCGTGGCGCTGGCGGCGACGGGGCGTTCGGTCGGCCTGCTGGACGCGGACGTGTACGGCTACTCGATCCCGCGCATGATGGGGGTCCAGCGCCAAGCGGTGATGGTCGACGACCTGATGATTCCGGTCGAGGCCTTTGGCGTCAGGATCATGTCAATCGGGTTCCTCACCGAGGAGGACAGCCCGGTCATCTGGCGCGGGCCGATGCTGCACAAAGCGCTCACGAGTTTCGTCACCGAGACGTACTGGGACGACCCCGACTACCTCCTCGTCGACCTGCCGCCCGGCACCGGCGACGTCTCGTTGTCGGTCGCGCAGCTGCTTCCGCGAGCCGCACTACTCGTCGTCACGACTCCCCAGCTGGCCGCCCAGCGTGTCGCCCGGCGGGCCGCGATGATGGCCCACCG
>JBGUDX010000391.1:0-542 GCA_041821645.1 Acidobacteriota bacterium | reverse complement strand
GCCTTAATGGCCTAACTAGCACCAGCATTATAACGAGAGTTATGGTCTTTATTAGATTTTCAACAAAAAAAGAGCCGATTAGATGCTCTCCGGAACTTGGAAACTCAGAGGCTAAACTGTTGATAATAGCCAAGGTAATTAGTATAACTACTAGTGTTACAAGCCTGTTACGTGTACCTATTACTTCGTATGAGTTGTCAGTCCTTTGCATCTCTACCTCTAATAGCGCCGGGGAATTGATTAACTATGATTTAATTACTAGCAATAGTGGCGTCTAAGATTCTATGCCAAAGCTATTGTACTCTCCGCTATATTTGGACCAGTTCACCACCACTCTTTGCACACGTGCTGTTCCTGGCCCCTTCCTTAGTTGTCTTATAAGTTGCTTCAGTTTCTTTCTCTCCCCCTCAGCCACCACTTCTACCGCTTTCTCGCTAGACAGGTTTTTTACATAGCCCGTAAGGCCCATCGCTCGAGCATTCTGAAGCACAAAAATGCGAAAGTGTACCCTTTGAACAAGACCGTATGTTATTGCGTGAATA
>JBGUDX010000390.1:0-542 GCA_041821645.1 Acidobacteriota bacterium | reverse complement strand
GTCAACGATCGCGAGTGCGAGGAGGAACAACTTCGCTCCGAGCGGAACCCTGGATGAGAGCAACGCGATCACACCCACCGAGAAGGCGATGTCGGTGGCCATTGGGATTCCCCAGCCCGCGAGAGCATCGGCAGGGCCGCTCGACGCGACGAACGCGACGTAGATGAGAGCTGGAACAACCATCCCGCCGAGAGCGGCCACGGCGGGGAGTGATGCCTTCTTCACCGAGTTCAATTCGCCGACAACGAGTTCGCGCTTGATCTCAAGACCGACGACGAAGAAGAAGATCGCCATCAGGCCGTCGTCGACGACGTGCTTCAGCGATTGGTCGAAGTGGAAACCGCCGACCTCGAACGACAGGTGGATGTCCCAGAACTCGAAATAGGAATCACCCCATGCCGAGTTCGCCCAAATGAGCGCGAGGATGGTGGCGGCGAGTAGCACGACTGCACCCGAAGCCTCCGTCTGGGTGAATCCGAGCACCGGGCGAACGAAGCGTCTCGGGATCAGTTGGTCGGAGTGCAGCCAGGTGCGGTGCAGGG
>JBGUDX010000389.1:0-543 GCA_041821645.1 Acidobacteriota bacterium | reverse complement strand
ATGAAAGACCATCTGACCAGGACCGGCGCACTCTTGCTCAAGCAGGAAGGCGACCGTGATCTCGACACCGGCCTCGGCTGGGATGATCTGGTGGTCGGCTGAGATGGAACCCGAAACCGAAAGAGCCCGATGAGCCCCGAAACGATCCAGAGCTTCAACCCGACCAACCCGTCCGAGCTGGTCGGCGAGGTCGAGGTGACCGACCAGGCTGCCGCTTCGGCCGCGCTCGACCGTGCCGTCGCCGCCCAGGCGGAGTGGAAAGAAGACGCGCCCGGACGCTCGGCCGCGCTGACCGCCCTGGGCGAGGCGATCGCCGACCACGTCGACATCGTCGAGATCGGTCCCGACAACATGCAGAACTTCGTGTTGTTGAAGGCCGTCGGGGCCTCCGGGCTTCCGGTGATCCTGCACCGGGGCTCGGCGGCGACGATCGACGAGTGGCTTCTGGCCGCGGAGTACATCCTCGACGCGGGCAACGACGACGTCGTCCTGTGCGAGCGAGGGAGCCGCGGGTTCGACCCCCGAACCACCGAGACGCTGGAC
>JBGUDX010000388.1:0-545 GCA_041821645.1 Acidobacteriota bacterium | reverse complement strand
CCAACCTCACCCCGGTCCCGATCGAGGAAGTCGAGCCGGTCGACTCGATCGTCAAGCGCTTCGCCACCGGGGCGATGTCCTTCGGCTCGATCTCGTGGGAGGCCCACACCACCCTCGCGATCGCCATGAATCGCCTCGGCGCGAAGTCGAATACCGGCGAGGGCGGAGAGGACCCGGCGCGCTACGAGCCGCTCCCGAACGGCGACTCCATGCGCTCGGCGATCAAGCAGGTGGCAAGCGCCCGGTTCGGGGTGACCACCAACTACCTGGCCAACGCGAAGATGCTTCAGATCAAGATGGCCCAGGGGGCCAAGCCCGGAGAGGGCGGGCAGTTGCCCGGCCACAAAGTGACCGACGAGATCGCCCGGCTCCGGTACTCGACGCCGGGTGTGTCGCTGATTTCACCCCCGCCGCATCACGACATCTACTCGATCGAGGATCTGGCCCAGCTCATCTACGACCTCAAATCCAGCAACCCCGGGGTGAAGGTGTCGGTGAAGCTGGTGGCCGAGGCGGGGGTGGGTACGGTGGCCGCGGGTGTCGCC
>JBGUDX010000387.1:0-545 GCA_041821645.1 Acidobacteriota bacterium | reverse complement strand
GATCGGAGAAGGCAAGAACCTTCTGTTCGAGGGTGCGCAGGGGGCGCTTCTGGACGTAGATCATGGGACGTTCCCCTACGTTACGAGCTCGAGCCCGACCGCCGGGGGTGCTTGTACGGGTAGCGGGGTGCCACCGACGAAGATCGACGGCGTGATCGGCGTGCTCAAGGCCTACACCACCAGAGTTGGCGGTGGTCCGTTTGTGACCGAGCTCGAGGCAGACGTCGGCGAGGAGCTGCGCAAGCGAGGCAACGAATTCGGCACCACGACCGGCCGCCCCCGACGCTGCGGCTGGCTCGACCTGGTGGTGGCCCGCTACTCCCGCATGCTCAATGGTGTCGACACCGTCGCGCTCACCAAGCTGGATGTGCTCGACGACCTCGACGAGATCAAGGTCTGTGTCGGCTACCAGGTGGGTGGGGAAGTGGTAAAGGATCTACCGGCCAAGTTGGATGACCTCGAAAAGGCGCAACCGGTCTACACCACAGTAAAGGGCTGGAAGCAGGAGACCGTCGGCATCGTCGAGTTCGACAAGCTGCCGGATG
>JBGUDX010000386.1:0-547 GCA_041821645.1 Acidobacteriota bacterium | reverse complement strand
GCCCGGGCGGCATCGGGCTGGAACCGAATCCCGGCAGGTCCAGGGCGATCACCCGGTGGTTCCGCGCCAGAGACGGGAGGTTCTCAAGCCAGTTCCGCCAGCTTCCTCCGAGACCGTGCACGATGAGCACCGGAGATCCTTCGCCCAGCTCGACGTAGTCGACCCTGGTCGAGCCCAGGCGGCTCTGAACCACGGTCTCGCCGAGATGGTCTGACCAGTCGATTTTCAGCCACTCTCCGTCAGAGCGGCCGTAGTCGTCAAGCGCCGGGCCGGTGGGGGTCATCCGGTGTGTCTCGGTCTCGGCCATCGCGGTGGACATTATCCGGTGGCGACCGTGCGACAATCAGTTATGGCCGAGATTGAACAGTCGCCTGACCGAGGGGGCGCCCGGCGCGTTCTGGTGACCGGCGTGTCCAACTACTGGGGCGGGCGCCTGGCCGGCGCGCTCGAGTCAAACCCTTCAATCGAGGCGATCATCGGGGTCGATCCGAACGAGCCCACCAGGGAGCTCAACCGGACCGAGTACGTCAAGGTCGGCGACCAGCAC
>JBGUDX010000385.1:0-554 GCA_041821645.1 Acidobacteriota bacterium | reverse complement strand
ATCCCCGTCGCCGTCCAGGTCGGTGGCATAGACCGACATGGGCCAATCGGCCGCCGTGGAGATCACGTTCTGGGCCGAGAAGGTCCCTGAGCCCAGATTCTCATACCACGCGATCTTGTCGTCGCTGGCTGAAGCCGACAGGACGTCGGCATCGCCGTCGCCGTCCAGGTCCGCAGCATAGACTGACCTGGCTCCAACGGCCGCCGTGGAGATCACCTGCTGGCTGCCAAAGCTGCCCGCCCCGTCCGTGTTCTCGTACCAGGCGATCTTGTCGTCGGCAAACGAGGCCGAGAGAACATCCAGATCCCCGTCCCCGTCCACGTCCGCCGCGAAGACCGAGACAGCGCCGTCGGCCGCCGTGGAGATCACGTTCTCCTCGACGACTGGGAAGCCCGGGATCGAGTTCGAATCGTTGGGGTCCGACCCGGCGGCGACCTCGTCCTCGTCGGAGAATCCGTCGTCGTCGCTGTCGGCGTCGAAGGGATCCGTGCCCGTGTCGTTCTGGTCCACCAGGATCCCCGTATTGGTCTCGACGTCGTTCGTAAGACCGTCCC
>JBGUDX010000384.1:0-554 GCA_041821645.1 Acidobacteriota bacterium | reverse complement strand
GCGAAGTCCCGTTCGTGAGATCGGCCGGCCCTTCCAGGCGTAGTAGCCGCCCCGGGAGACCCCGAGTGCCTGGCAGGCACGGCGAACATCGATTCCCTGCCCGGTCAAGGCCTCAGTCACCGGGAAGAGCCTTTTGGGGAGATGCCCTCATTCAGGAACACCTCGTTGACCTTGCGTGAAACCGCCAGCTCGGTCTCAAGCTGTTTGATCCTCTTCTGCGCGGCCTTCAGCTGAAGAGCCTGGTCGGTGCTGGTGCCATCGATCTCACCAGTGTCGATCTTCTCCTGGCGGATCCAGTTATAGACCGTGGCCTGGCTCATGCCGAAAGTCTCGGCGAGGTCTTTAGGTTTAGTTCCGGCTCCAGCTAGCTGGAGCACCTGACGGCGCACTTCTGGTTGGTACCTCGGGGGCATTTCTTCCTCCTCGTTGCCGGAGGATTCCAGACTTGCGTGTCATCCCCTTCGGGGGAAGATCAGTGTGTCAGAATGAGCGGGGGATCTCCGCATTGTGAAAGCATCGGAACATACGAAGTCGATATCCTCCATACGTGAAAT
>JBGUDX010000383.1:0-561 GCA_041821645.1 Acidobacteriota bacterium | reverse complement strand
CCCCAGGAAATCTCCTCGCCTGCCCCGAACATAAAAAACAGGCCCAGCAGCATGGTCATCAGCAGAAAAGAAAACGGCCGCTGTCCCCGCGCAACAGCCACACTCGACGGAAACACACCACCATGCCAACCAGCAGCGCCAGCGTCGCATAGCCGATGTTCGGGTTGACGAGAATGACGATGCCGGCGATCATCGCCAGGACTCCCGCCAGTCCGTACCAGAAACGATGGTCGTATTCGTCGAATGCAGTCGCGAAGCGGATCAGACCGACGGTGATCAGCCAGAGACCCAGCAATATGGCGACGAATTCCACGCCTGCGATCGGATGGCGGATCAACAGCACGCCCACGATTGCGCTGATGACTCCGAATAGGGCGACCATCCCCCGGTTGGAGGTGCTGCGCATGAACGAGGCAATCAGTTCGAGAATTCCGTTGACGAGCGCGAAGATACCCGCGATCACGGCCAGGGTCGCAAGGCTGTCGCCGGGCTCGAACAAAATGATCACGCCTGCCACGATGCTGAGCAGACCGACCAGAAAGAGCAGCCACCAGCCCGAAC
>JBGUDX010000382.1:0-563 GCA_041821645.1 Acidobacteriota bacterium | reverse complement strand
CTTCGTCGGACTCCGCGGCACCTTCACGGATCGCCGTGACCACGCCGGGATCGGCGAGCGTCGTGGTGTCGCCGAGCTCATGCCCGTCGGCGACATCGCGCAGCAGGCGGCGCATGATCTTGCCGGAGCGGGTCTTCGGCAGATCGTCGGCGAAGGCGATCTTCTTCGGCCGCGCGAGCTTGCCGATCCGCTCCGCGACGTGGGCGCGGATCTGCGCGTCGAAAGCGTCGTCGCCCTCGACTCCGCCCTCCGGCGTGATGAAGGCGAAGATCGCCTCACCGGTGAGCTCGTCGGGTACGCCGATAACCGCTGCCTCGGCGACGCCCTCGAAGCCGACGATCGTCGACTCGATCTCCATCGTCGAGAGCCTGTGGCCGGAGACGTTGATCACGTCGTCGATCCGCCCGACGATCCAGAAATAGCCGTCCTCATCTCGGCGCGCAGCGTCACCGACCAGATAGGTTTCACGTCCATAGCGGTCCCAGTAGGTCTCGACGAAGCGTTCGGGCTCGCCGTACAGCGTCCGCGCCATCGCCGGCCAAGGCTTCGTCAGTACCAGGGTG
>JBGUDX010000381.1:0-564 GCA_041821645.1 Acidobacteriota bacterium | reverse complement strand
GACCGACGTGCTATCGTGATGTCTCACCAGCCAATCCCCAAGCCACACACGCTCGGGCGCGCGGGACCTGGCTCCGCGCTCTCGGGCCCACGGCCAGCCAAGCAACGGAGAATTCGATGAGCAGGAAGGTTTACGTCATCGGCGTCGGCATGACCAAGTTCGAGAAACCGGGATCGAGGGAGTGGGACTATCCCGACATGGCGCGCGAGGCAGGCACGAAGGCACTCGCCGACGCCGGCATTCCCTACGACCAGGTCGAGCAGGTGGCCGTCGGCTACTGCTACGGCGACTCGGCCTGCGGGCAGCGGGCGATCTACAGCCTTGGCCTGACCGGGATCCCCGTAATCAACGTCAACAACAACTGCTCGACCGGCTCGACGGCGCTGTTCATGGCCAAGCAGTTCGTCGAGGGGGGCATGTCCGATTGTGTCATGGCCCTCGGCTTCGAGAAGATGGAGAAGGGCTCGCTGGGCATCAAGTACACCGACCGGACGATGCCCATGGACAAGCACTACAAGCTCATGATCGACGAGTGCGGCTTCTCGAACGCCCCCGGTGCTCCCC
>JBGUDX010000380.1:0-570 GCA_041821645.1 Acidobacteriota bacterium | reverse complement strand
GGGCATCGGCACCGTTGCGCACCGCCCACGCCAGCGCCCCTCCAAGACTGCGGCCGGCGACGCTGTCCGCGAGAACCCACGCGTCATCACCCACCAGACAGGCCGAGCCGGCCGGGTGCGGCACCATCTCGACGTCCACCTGTCGACCCAGGTGATCTGCGATCAGGCCTCGGAGCTTGGCACCGAGCAGCGCACTGCGGTGCTCGCGTTCTGCCGGGTTCGGGCCAGAGGGGTCGCTCACCAGTTGGACGCTACCGACGGGGTCCGAGAACGGCGAACGCCGCCCCGGAGGGCGGCGTGAGTTCAGGACGAGGTGGTCTTGCGCTCGCCGTAGCGGCGGTTGAAGCGCTCGACGCGGCCACCGGAGTCGACCAGCTTCTGCTTGCCGGTGAAGAACGGATGGCACTCGTTGCACAGCTCGACGGACAGGTCGCCCTCGACCGTGGAGCGGGTCGTGAACGTGTTGCCGCACGAGCAGCGCACGGTCGTCTCGGTGTAGGCGGGATGGATGTCGGCCTTCATGACACTTCCTTCGGTGATCCTGGGGGGTGGCTGATCGGAGGCTCTGCC
>JBGUDX010000379.1:0-575 GCA_041821645.1 Acidobacteriota bacterium | reverse complement strand
CTAGAGACAACCTGACCTGGAGCAACAGGAGAATCCCCCGAAGCCTGACTCCGGTTCGGCAACCCCAGGTGTCGCGTGATCTTCGGTCTGGCTGCGTTCCCGGGGTTCTCGAATCAGGCGGATCGAACCCGATCGCAGTCGCGGGGCCAGATCTTCAGCGCGCCCGACAGGATTCGAACCTGTGACCTTCGGTTTCGTAGTTGCTCTACCTAGGAGCGGATTCGGCGCGGTTGACGGCTTTGTTCGGAGCCTTCAGACCAGGGTCTTCTTTGAGCGATTCACCACTTGCCTGGTCTGAGAAGAATGTCCGCCAAAAGGCCCGGGGCGGACATTTTCTCTGGGAATTGTGTCCGCCCCCTAGCTCAGGGAGGAAATGTCCGCCCCGGACCCTGGTCCGTATCCCCAGGTGGCAAAGGCATCCAGTGAAGCATCCATCGAATCCTCAATTGCCTTGGCGTCGACCCCGTGCTTTACGAGAGTCTTTCGGATCGCCACATTCACATCAGTGATCAGCTCGGGATCACTGACCCGGTTACCGAATAGCCCTTCGAAAGAGACGCCGACGTCACGCAGGA
>JBGUDX010000378.1:0-579 GCA_041821645.1 Acidobacteriota bacterium | reverse complement strand
CCCAGTGGTCCTCGTCGAGGATCCGGCGCGCCTCCTCCACGTCGAGCCGATCCTCGCTCATCTTGGACCAGGGCAGATCGGCCATCCACTCGAGGTAGGTCCGGATCACGCTGTGCTCGGCCGCGGACGGGGGCATCTGGGCGAGGCGATCCAACTCGCGCATCGCGTGTTCATGGGCGTCCTCCGGCATCTGCGCCGCCTCCAGGCGGCCGCGCAGCCGCTCGGTCTCGTTCTCGGCGTCCTCGGCCTCTCCGAGCTCCTGGCGGATCGCCTCGAGCTGCTGGCGCAGCATGTAGTCGCGCTGGGTCTTGCCGATGTCGGTCTGGACCTTCTCGCGGATCTCACTCTCGACCTTCATGACCTCGCGCTCGCGCGAGATCCCGGCGAGCACCAGCTTGAGCCGATTGGGAACATCGAGCTCCTCGAGCACCGACTGCTTGCCCGCGACGTCGAAGTCGAGATTCGAGCCGGCCAGGTCCGCCAGCTTGGAGGGGTCGTCCACGCTGCCGGCGAGCAGCTGCAGCTCGTCCGACAGACGCGAGCTCTCCGCCACCAGGGCGGCGAACTCCTGCGCCACGT
>JBGUDX010000377.1:0-582 GCA_041821645.1 Acidobacteriota bacterium | reverse complement strand
GTGCGCTCAGCCCGGCAGCGGCTCGACATCTGACCCCGCCGGAGACTCAGCCCCGCCCGGGGTTCCAGCGCTCGCCGGCCGAGGCGCGCTCCAGGCCGACCCAGGCGAATTCCATCACCATCGCCATCACCTGATCACGCGGCACCTCGCGGCGCTCGTCCCACCAGTTGGCCATCGAGGTGATCGCGCCGAGCAGCTGCCGCGCGGTCGCTTCCACCATCGCCTCGAACTCGGCCCCCTCCGGCAACACCGAGGCCGGCATCTCCCCGGCCATCAGCGAGACCACCATCTCGGCGACCTCATCGAAGAGACGCTCGAAAGAGTCAGCCACGTCGTCGCTCGCCCGGTGGCGGATCAGCAGTCTCCAGGCGTCACGTCGCTCCTCGACGAAGTCGAAGAAGCCGTCGAGCCCGGCCAGCAGGCGGGGCTCACCCGGTTCGGCCGCGGTCGCGGCGGCGGCTACCGTTTCCAGCAGCTCGTGCACGTAGGTCTCGAGCAGCGCCCGGTAGAGCTCCCGCTTGGAAGAAAAGTGCTCGTAGATCAGGGCCTTGGAAACCCCGGCCCGGCCCGCGACCTGTTCCA
>JBGUDX010000376.1:0-599 GCA_041821645.1 Acidobacteriota bacterium | reverse complement strand
GCGGGCGTGCCGCCTCCGAGCAACGTCGTCTCCCGCATCGCCTCGCGCATCGCGGCGAGCCGTTTCAGAGCCTCACGCACGGGGCCCGGGTCACCGGCGGTGAACATCGAGGCCATGTAATCGACCGGGATCCGCAGCTCGTCGATAGCCCCGAAGATGTCGTCGGGATCGCTGTCGGGAGCGGTGCGGGAGACGGCGTAGCCGGTCACCGGCGACAGCGGCGGCACGTACCAGACCATCGGCATCGTCCGATACTCGGGATGCAGGGGCAAGGCCACTCGAAAGCGGTTGGCGAGCGCATAGACCGGCGAGCGTCGGGCCTTTTCGATCCAATCGTCGGGGATCCCGTCGCGCGCCGCCTGGGCGCGGATATCTGGATCCTCGGGATCGCAAAAGAGCCCGAGCTGGGCCTCGTAGAGGTCCTTCTCGTCGGGGACCGATGCTGCCTCCTCGACCCGGTCAGCGTCGTAGAGGATGACGCCGAGATAGCGGATCCGCCCAACGCAGGTCTCCGAGCAGACCGTCGGCTGACCGGCCTCGATCCTCGGGTAGCAGAGCGTGCACTTCTCCGACTTACCGGTGTGCCAGTTGAAATAGAC
>JBGUDX010000375.1:0-600 GCA_041821645.1 Acidobacteriota bacterium | reverse complement strand
GCCCGGCCAAGGGGCATCCGAGCCCGGGCGATGCGCTGGGCTCGACCACCCACGTCACGGTCGTCGACGACAACGGAGGCTGCGCCAGCGTTACCTGCTCGAACGGGACGGGATCCGGTCTGCTCGTCCCCGGGACTGGAGTTCACGTCAACAACATGCTCGGCGAGCAGGATCTGAGCCCATTCGGATTCCACGCCACTGAGCCGACCAGGCGAATGCCCTCGATGATGTCACCAACGGTCGTGCTCCGCGACGGATCCGTGGAGGCCGGCCTCGGTAGCGCCGGCTCGAACCGGATCCGCTCCGCGATTGCCCAGGCGATCCTGCGGATCGTCGTCGACGGCATGGACGCTCAGGACGCGGTCGCGGCCCCCAGGGTCCACTACGAGGACGGGGTCGTCCATGCTGAGCCCGGCAGCGGCGACGGCGATCTGCGCTTGCTCGAGTCCCGCGGCTACGACGTCTTGCGCTGGCGTACCCAGAACCTCTTCTTCGGTGGCGTCAATGCGGTCGTCCGCGATCTGCAGACGGGGCTGCTGAGCGGCGGCGGAGACCCACGCAGGGGCGGAGCCGTTGCGGTCGCCTGAGATCTCTGATCTA
>JBGUDX010000374.1:0-601 GCA_041821645.1 Acidobacteriota bacterium | reverse complement strand
AGGTAAGGTCGCTGTGATCACCGGTGCGAGTCGCGGTATCGGCGAGGCCATCGCGCGCGGTCTGGCTGCGCACGGCTGTGATGTGGTGCTCGCATCGCGCAAGCAGGAGGGCCTCGATGCGGTGGCTGACTCGATCAACGGCGAGGGAGCCGGTCGCGCTGTGCCGATCGCCTGTCACACGGGCAAACCCGACGCCATTGAAGCCCTCTTCGATAGAGTTGTTTCAGAGCTTGGCCGGCTCGACATTCTGGTCAACAACGCCGCGACCAACCCGTTCTATGGGCCCGCGGTCGAAATGCCTGAATGGGCCTTCGACAAGACGATGGAGGTCAACGTCAAGGGCTACTTCGTGATGAGCCAGGGCGCGGCTCGCCTCATGGCAGAACAGAAGTCGGGATCGATTATCAACATCGCATCGATAGCCGCCATGAGCCCGGCACATGGCCAGGTGGTCTATGGCATGACCAAGGCAGCGGTCATCACCATGACGAAGGGCCTGGCCAAGGAGCTGGGCCCCGCTGGTATCCGCGTCAACGCCATCGCTCCCGGGCTCGTCGAGACCAAATTTGCGGGAGCGTTGATCGAGGACCCCGAGATCCAG
>JBGUDX010000373.1:0-607 GCA_041821645.1 Acidobacteriota bacterium | reverse complement strand
GGGTGCGTGCCGCGGCCTCTTCGATCCGCATCTTCGGCAACCCGGCTTCGATGGCATGGGCCATCCCGCCGGACTCCTCCACCTCGGCGATGTGCTCCCAAGTGCGGGCGGCCAGATCGTGGGTGAGCCGCTCGACGTAGTAGCTGCCACCCCACGGGTCGATCACCCGACACGTGCCGCTCTCCTGTTGCAGGAACAGCTGGGTGTTGCGGGCGATGCGGGCCGAGAAGTCGGTCGGTAGTGCCAGCGCCTCGTCGAGCGCGTTGGTGTGCAGGCTCTGGGTCCCGCCGAGCACGCCGGCGAGCGCCTCGATGGCCGTCCGAGCGACGTTGATCTCGGGCTGCTGCGCCGTGAGTGACACGCCGGCGGTCTGGGTGTGGAACCGGAGCGTCATGGACCGCGGGTCGGAAGCCCCGTAACGATCACGCATCCATCGAGCCCAGATGCGCCGGGCCGCCCGGTACTTGGCGATCTCCTCGAAGAAGTCGATGTGGGCGTTGAAGAAGAAGCTGAGCCGGGGCGCGAACTCATCGACCGCGAGGCCGGCCTTCATGGCCAACTCGACGTAGGCGAAGCCGTTGGCCAGGGTGAAGGCAAGCTCCTGGAC
>JBGUDX010000372.1:0-622 GCA_041821645.1 Acidobacteriota bacterium | reverse complement strand
TGATCAGAGCCAGGGCTTCAAGGGCGGCGGCGTTGCCATCGTGCCGCTCGATCTTCAGGGTGTTTCCAAGGGCAAGGCGATCGACAAGATCGGCCAGCGGCCCCTGAACCAGGGGGAGATCTTCTTCGACGAGGTGCGGATCCCGGTCAGCCACATGGTGATGGGCACCGAGGCCTACGGCTTCGTGCTGGAGACGGTTCTCACCATGGCGAACGCCATGATGGGGGCGACCTTTACGGGTGTCGCACGCGCCGCGCTGGAGTACGCCATCGACTACGCCAAGGAGCGGGTACAGTTCGGCCGGCCGATCGGATCATTCCAGGCCATCAAGCACAAGTGCGCCGATATGATGGTCGAGGTCGAATCGGCCCGCTCCGCCAGCTACTACGCGGGCTGGGCGGCGGCAGAGGGCGCCGAGGATCTGCCGGTGGCGGCGGCACTCGCCAAGGCCTTCTGCTCCGACACCTACTTCCGTTGCGCCGCGGAGAGCCTCCAGATCCACGGCGGCGTCGGCTTCAGCTGGGAGTACGACGTGCACCTCTACTTCAAGCGGGCGAAGTCGACGGAGTCGTTCCTGGGCGACGCCGCCTACCACCGCGAGCGGGTGGCCCAGCACATCCTT
>JBGUDX010000371.1:0-624 GCA_041821645.1 Acidobacteriota bacterium | reverse complement strand
CCGAGATTGCGGCAACCACATACGAATGGGACTTTGAACCCGTGCTTCGAAATATGGTTTTCCTCGTCAGCCGGAGTCAGGACTTCGCTCTCGTCGATAAAATCGACCTCGAGCGCTTCGAGAATTCTGGCCTCCGCGATGTGACCGATGCGGACCTTGGCCATGACCGGTATCGAAACCGTTTCCTGGATCTCGTGGATTTTTTCGATCGATGACATTCGCGCGACACCGCCCTGGACCCGAATGTCAGCCGGCACCCTCTCGAGGGCCATCACCGCCGCCGCACCGGCATCTTCCGCAATCTTCGCCTGGTCGGCGGTGGTAACGTCCATGATCACGCCGCCCTTGAGCATTTCCGCCAGTCCGACCTTGACTCGAAACTGGGTATCCTTGTGGTCCATAGTCTTCCTCCCTCGGCTCGGCTTCATTGTACACACCAGCGAACGTTCTTCGGGGCCTGCCTCATTCCACCTCCGTCCGTTGAAGCCGAAGCAGGGCAAAGGCGTTGATCGCGATGTGGGCGGCGGCCGCCGCCGGATAGCCACCGAATTCGAAAATCAACCCCAAGCCCGCGCCGAGAGCACAGGCGAGAACCGGCCACAGCCAGAGGCGGCGGTCTGGTAC
>JBGUDX010000370.1:0-631 GCA_041821645.1 Acidobacteriota bacterium | reverse complement strand
GGCGCTGATCAAGCAGGGCGGCGGCGACGCCTTCTCGCGCTACACGATGGGGAAGATGCTCCTCAACCTGAAGCAGATGGTGGGACGGCTGATCCGCGCCGAGGACGAAGCCAGGCTGAGGCAACTCGGGGGCGGATAGCCACGGGCGGGCGGACATAGTGGCGTTGTGGTGGCGTCGGGGGTCGTCCGACCCCTGGGGCCGACTCCGGCAAAAGCCACTCAGTGAGCGGGCAAACGAGGAACGGGAGCGACGGGACTCGAACCCGCGGCCTCCGGCGTGACAGGCCGGCGCTCTAACCAACTGAGCTACGCCCCCTACCGGGCCGTAGTCCACGGCCGGAGGCGATGTTCAGCATGTACGGCCTGGGATTTCCCAAGTCAAGGAATGACCCCTCAGACGGACATGTTGTCCTAATTTGCGTTGGGATGGTGGGCGGTGACAGGCTCGAACTGCCGACATCCACGGTGTAAACGTGGCGCTCTACCAACTGAGCTAACCGCCCCACTCAAGGAAGCGTTAGAGCAAGAGATGGCCGATGCCTAGAGGCTCCTGTCGCAAATAAGAAAGGCGGAGCCTCACGATTGGTGAGACTCCGCCCAGAAGATCGAATTTGTTTTCGGCCTTAGCGGT
>JBGUDX010000369.1:0-634 GCA_041821645.1 Acidobacteriota bacterium | reverse complement strand
GGCGATCAGGCGGCGGTCGCCCGCCATTTCGCGGCCGTCTCTACCAATGCCGAGGGAGTCGGCGAATTCGGGATCGACACCGACAATATGTTCGGGTTCTGGGAATGGGTCGGCGGTCGCTACTCGATGGATTCGGCAATCGGCCTCTCGACCATGCTGGCGATCGGCCCCGATCGCTTCGACGACATGCTGGCCGGCTTCCATGAGATGGACCAGCACTTCCTCGAGACCCGGCTGGATCGCAACCTGCCCGTGCTCCACGGTCTGCTCGCGGTCTGGTACCGGAACTTCTTCGGGTCCCAGACCCAGGCCGTGCTGCCCTACAGCGAGTACCTGCACCGCTTCCCGGCCTACCTCCAGCAGCTGACCATGGAGTCGAACGGCAAGAGCGTGACGCTCACCGGCGACCCGGTCGACTCCGATACCGGCGCCGTGTTCTGGGGTGAGCCCGGGACCAACGGACAGCATTCGTTCTATCAGCTGCTCCACCAGGGGACCGAGATCATCCCGTGCGACTTCATCGGCTTCAACCACTCCCTGAACCCGCTCGGCGAGCATCAGGACCTGCTGATCTCGAACGTGTTCGCCCAGGCCGAGGCCCTGGCCTTCGGCAAGACGGTCAAACAGCTCGAGG
>JBGUDX010000368.1:0-635 GCA_041821645.1 Acidobacteriota bacterium | reverse complement strand
CGTTGAAAAATCATTTTGTTGCCTAATTCGCTTGTCGCTACGCGCCATGTGCAGCGCACAAAAGAAAGGGGGCGGCTAGGAGCCGCCCCCTCCAAGTCTGAAATCAGATGGTGGGGTCTAGCCCCGCTATCTGTTGCCTTCCTTTACTACTTAATGCCGTGGATCATGATCAACACCGGGGCACTCACCAAGGAGACCACCGCGACCAGCTTGATCAGGATGTTCATAGTGGGTCCGGAGGTATCCTTAAAAGGATCGCCCACGGTATCGCCCACCACTGCGGCCTTGTGATTGTCGGAGCCCTTGCCGCCGTAGTGGCCTTCCTCGATGTATTTCTTGGCGTTGTCCCAGGCGCCGCCGCCGTTGGACATGAACAGGGCCATACAGACACCGGTTGCCGTGCAGCCCACCAGCACGCCACCCAGGGCCTTGGGGCCGATTAGTATACCAACAAGCAGCGGGGTGGCCACCCCGACCAGACCCGGCAGCATCATGCGTTTGAGCGCACCCTTGGTGGCAATGTCCACACAAGTGGACGGGTCAGGCTTGCCCTCGCCCTCCATCAGCCCGGGGATCTCCCGGAACTGGCGGCGGATCTCTTCCACCATGTCAAAGGCACACGTACCCACCGCGGT
>JBGUDX010000367.1:0-662 GCA_041821645.1 Acidobacteriota bacterium | reverse complement strand
GGCTTCGAGTTGGCGGCCTCTCAGCACCGCGTCGATAGCACCGTACTCGACAGCCTCCTCCGCGCTGAGCCAAAAGTCCCTGTCGGTGTCGTCCGAGATCGTCTCAAGGGGGCGTCCGGTGTGGAGAGAGAGGATCTCGTTGATCTCTTCGCGTGTCTTGAGAATCTCTTTGGCGTGGATCTCGATATCGGTCGCTTGTCCCCCGACTCCAGACACGTGGGGCTGATGCACCATGACCCGTGAGTGAGGGAGAGCGAACCGCTTGCCCTTCTTCCCTCCGGCCAGCAGTACGGCAGCTGCCGATGCTGCAAGGCCCATGCAGTAGGTCGCGACGTCGGGCTTGATGAACTGCATCGTGTCGTAGATCGCCATCAAGGCGTAGGTGGATCCGCCGGGTGAGTTGATGTAGAGGTTGATGTCCTTGTCCGGATCCTCACCCTCGAGGTGCAGCAACTGCGCCATGATGATATTGGCGACGCCGTCATCGATCGGAGTCCCGAGGAAGACGATGCGGTCCTTGAGGAGGCGGCTGTATATGTCGAACGCCCGCTCACCCCGGGGCGTCTGTTCCACAACGGTGGGAACTAGGTAGCTCATCTCACTCCTCGATTTCGGGGGACGATTCATCGTCCTGGCCATCGTCCCCGGTTGGTTCGTTGTCA
>JBGUDX010000366.1:0-667 GCA_041821645.1 Acidobacteriota bacterium | reverse complement strand
GGGCCGGGCAGCTGCGGGTCGAACCGGTGAAGGCCGACCCCGCCCCGGTCACCTGAGCAGGGCCTGCTCGACGTTTTCGAAGGTCGGCTCCTCGTAGGCCACGTAGCTGTCGACCTTGTTGCCGTCCTTGTCGACCTCGACGACGGTCGTCTGGATGGTCACCCCGTACTCCTGGCGAAGGTCCTGATTGGTGTCGTAGTCGACCTTGAAGATGGTCACGTCGTCGGGTATATCGCTGGCCTCGATGTCGGACTCGAGTGCGTTGCACTGCGAACACCACGACGCGTGGAAGAAGAGCAGCTTGGTTCCGTCGGTCGAGCTGACCAGTTCGGGCGAATAGTCGACGTACTCGCCCGGCGCCGCCGAGCCTCCGCTGCCGTCGGACCCCGAGGCGTTGCCGGAGCCGGAGCTATTCGCCCCGGCCTTGTCTGAGGTGGCCGAACCATCACCGGAGGCAGCTTCCTCCTGGGCCGGCGCGGCGGCGGTCACTTCGTCGGAATCGTCGGAGGAACCGCTTGCCAGAGTGTAGATCAGGCCCCCGCCGACGACGACTGCGATGACCGCGACAAGGGTTAGAGCTTTTTTGTCCATCGGGCAAGAGTAGCGGGTCGGCAAACCGGCGATTTCAGGCTTTGTTAATGGGTTTGTGACGACCACCGGACCCTCC
>JBGUDX010000365.1:0-687 GCA_041821645.1 Acidobacteriota bacterium | reverse complement strand
GGGTCGAGGTAGACCGGGAAAAACTGGCCGAAGCTCTCGCGCACTGGAAAAAGGTTGAGGCCAATGCAGGCGGTGATGGGCTGTCCTTTACCGAGGGCATGCGTTTACTGGCCGGCGCCCCCGCAGACCTGGGCCGGCCGGATACACTGACCAATGATCAGCCATGGGCCTTTGTCCGGGCGGGCCCGTGGCTGGGATCCTTGCTTGATGAACTGCGGACACCGCAAGCGCGCAAGACCATCGACCCCGGCAACGCCCTCAAGACCCAGCTTCGCCCCTATCAGAGCGCAGGTGTCAACTGGCTGTGGCTGCTGTCGCAACTGGGGCTCGGCGCCTGCCTGGCCGACGACATGGGTCTGGGCAAGACCATGCAGATCATCGCCCTGCTGCTGGTACTGAAAAAACGGCGCTGCAAGACCCCTTCCCTGCTGGTACTGCCCGCATCGCTGCTGGCCAACTGGAAAGACGAACTGGAGCGTTATGGACCTTCCCTGCGTTGCCTGTTCGTGCATACATCGCTGATGAGTAAACAGGAAATCGATGCACTGGCCAACACTGACGGTGCCGGCCTGGCAGGCATCGACCTGGTCCTCACCACTTACGGCATGTTGCTGAGACAATCATGGCTGCAGGCACAAGACTGGCGCGTGCTGATCCTTGACGAAGCCCAGGCGATAAAGAATCCTG
>JBGUDX010000364.1:0-695 GCA_041821645.1 Acidobacteriota bacterium | reverse complement strand
CTGCAGCTGCGCGCCGTCGAGTACGCGCGGAACTTCGGCATCCCGATGCACTGCCGCTCCTCCTTCGAGGACGGCCCCGGTACCCTCGTGGTCTCCGAGGACGAAACCATGGAACGGCCGTTAGTGACAGCAGTGACCCACTCCGCCGACGAGGCGCGTGTGACGCTGGCCGGGGTCAAGAACGAGCCCGGTGTCGCCGGGCGCATCTTCACCGGACTCGCCGAGGCCAACGTCAACGTCGACGTGATCATCCAGAACGAGCCGGTCTCGACCGAGCACGGCGCCGACCTCTCCTTCACCGTGGCCCGGGAGGACCTGCAAACGGCCGTCGACGCGATCGCGGCGATGGACATCAAGGGGGGCGAGGTGCTGACCGATGAGACGATCGGCAAGGTCTCGATCGTCGGGGCCGGGATGCGCAGTCACCCCGGCGTCGCCGCACAGGTCTTCGCGACCCTCGGTGAGGCCGGGATCAACATCCACATGATCTCTACCTCGCCGATCAAGATCAGCTGTGTGATCTCCGCCGAGCAGGTACCGGACGCGGTGCGGAAGCTGCACCAGGCCTTCGGGCTCGGTGAGGATGCCGTCAGGCGCGAGGAGCCCACCGGCATCCATCACCGCCCGACCGTCACCTGACAGCCGCCCGGCCGCCCGAGCGGCTTCGGAACCGTTTCCCTTACCCTCGTGCGATG
>JBGUDX010000363.1:0-697 GCA_041821645.1 Acidobacteriota bacterium | reverse complement strand
GCTGAGCCTGGGAATCGAGGCCGACTTCATCGCCGGGGCGGAGGAGCGGATCGAGGCGGTGCTCGGCGCCCGCCGCTTCGACTACGTGATCGGCTCGGTCCACTTCATCGGCGAAGCTGCCGTCGACCAGGATCGCTGGGACGTCTGGGAGCTCGAGCGCGGCGATCCCGATCGCGTCTGGAAGCGTTACTTCGAGCAGCTCGGAGAGGCAGCGGCCAGCGGCCTCTTCGATGTCATGGCACACCCCGATCTGGTCAAGGTCTGGGGCGCGGGCCGGCCTGGGCCGCGGCGGGATCCACGCCATTACTATGAGCCGGCCGTCGCGGCGATGGCTGAGGCCGGTGTCGCGGTCGAACTCTCGACCGCGGGCCTGCGCAAGCCCGTCGACGAGCTCTATCCGGCGCCCGCGCTTGGCCGCATGCTGGTCGATGCCGGCGTCCCCTTCGCCCTCTCCTCAGATGCCCATCTGCCCGAGGAGGTTGGATACGCCTACGATCGTGCCGTGAAGTTCCTCGCCGAGATCGGAGTGACCGAGATTGCCGCTTTCGAGGGGCGCGTGCGGCGGATGGAGCCGCTGGGATGAGTCTCCGGGTAGGCATCGGCTACGACAGCCATCGCTTCGACCCCGGCCGTCCGCTGATACTCGGTGGCGTCGAGATCCCCGGTCAGCGAGGCCTCGGCGGCCATTCGGATGCAG
>JBGUDX010000362.1:0-718 GCA_041821645.1 Acidobacteriota bacterium | reverse complement strand
CGCGACCCTCCCAGGTGACCAGCATGCGCTTGTAGTCGACCCGCGCCTCCAGCAGGTCCTCACAGCACAGGAGGAAGTTCCGGGCGTACCGCGGTGTGTGGAAGCCGATGATGTCGTTCGCGAGCAGCCCCCGCAGGATCGCCTCGCGCATGTGGGGCGGGAGGATCCGCCATGCGTCCGGCTGGCTCCACGGGATGTGGCAGAAGAAGTGGAGGAACGCATCCGGCCGGCCGGCCCGGATGATCTCGGGCGCCGTGTAGAGGTGGTAGTCGTGCAGCATCACCATGGCCTGCGGCTCGCGGTCGAGCTCGGCCAGGACGGCCTCGGCGAACTGACGGTTCGCCCGCTGGTAGCCGTGCTCCCATGCGTCGAGCTCGGCGATCGTGATGTTGGGGGCGTTCGAGAGGTCCCACAGGTAGTGCTGGATGAACCACAGGATCGGGTTCGCGATCACGTTGTAGTAGGCGTCGTAGGTCGCCGGGTCCATCAGCACGAACCGCCCGCGCGTATCCCGGCCGATTCCGTCCAGGGGGAAGCTCCCCCCGCCGTGCTCGGCCGCGACGAGCGCATCCTCCTCGGTGGTGGCCGCGGAGATCCAGAGCGCCGGCGTGCCCTCCACGAGCCCGGTGAGCGCGGTCACGAGCCCGCCGCCCCCCTGGCTGGTCGTGCGGGTGCCGGTCTGGTCACGGCGGAAGGTCACCGGACCGCGGTTCGAGAC
>JBGUDX010000361.1:0-736 GCA_041821645.1 Acidobacteriota bacterium | reverse complement strand
AAAGTCGCGCGCCAGCCACGGAGGCCCGGGTGAGCCTAAATCAGAGAAGGTCGAGTGGCTGCTCCAGGGGTAGGCGCTGGGTCTATCGACGATGCCGGCCCGCACCGGATTAAGGCGGATATAGCGCACCAAGGACTGGAGTGCCGCCGACGTGGTCAAAGCGGTCCGGATGGTCGCCCTGGGCAGCGAGGTCTTCACCGACGAGGACCGGCCCGGAGGCTCGGCCGGGCTGTCCGAGCGGGAGATGGAGGTGCTCGGCCTGGTGGCGACCGGGGCCACCAACCGGGAGATCGCCGGTCAGCTCTTTCTCTCCCCACACACGGTCAAGGAATACACCAGTGCGATTTACCGCAAGCTTGGCGTCCGGAACCGGGCCGAGGCGGTCAGGAGCGCCCAGGGTCAGGGGCTCTTGCGGTAGAAGACGGTCAGGGCCCCGGATCGCCCGGACCCGGCTCGCGCCGACCGGCCCTGCCCGGATTCCGGCCATTCCCGGTCCGAACCCCCCGGTCGGCCCGACCGACCCCCCATTTGGGGGGTATCCTCCCCTTTCGGGCTAACCATCGACCTCCTGAGGTGAATTATCCGCCGGGTGAACAAAAGCAATCAGACAGATACGGCCGAAGCACTCCTTTTCCCCGGGCAGGGCAGCCAGCGGAGCGGGATGAGCGAGACGGTCGAGGCGGAAGCCCCGGATCTTTACCGGCAGGCAGTCGATGCCCTCGGCGCCGATCCGTTC
>JBGUDX010000360.1:0-761 GCA_041821645.1 Acidobacteriota bacterium | reverse complement strand
GTGATCTCGTCCGGCCCCGCAAGTCGGCCCTGCGCGTGCACAATCCACTCGACATGCCCGATCACCGCGATCCGTCGCACGCGGCCGGGCATCGACCGGCTCAAGCGGCGTCGCCCGCCCGCGGTGTGATCCGGGGCGGCGCGCCCCGCTCGACCAGCGGAGCAGGAAGCTCGACGCTCCCATCCTCACGCTGGTGGTTCTCGAGCAGTGCGATGATCGTTCGGCCGACCGCTACCGCTGTGCCGTTCAGCGTGTGCACCGGAACCGTGCCCTTGCCCTCTGGCGGACGCATACGCGCGCGCAGTCGCCGGGCCTGGTAGTCGGTGCAGTTCGAGCAGCTCGTGACCTCGCGATAGCGCTCCTGGCTGGGGATCCACGCCTCGCAGTCGAACTTGCGGGCGGCCGAGGCGCCCAGGTCGCCGATGGCGATGTCGACCACCCTGTACGGGATCTCGAGCGCCGAGAGCACGCGCTCCTCGATCGCGAGCAGGCGCCGGTGCTCGGCCTGCGACTCGTCCGCCGACGCGAACGAGAACATCTCGACCTTGTCGAACTGGTGCACCCGGAAGATGCCGCGGGTATCGCGGCCCGCCGCACCAGCCTCGCGACGAAAACAGGTGGAGAGCCCCGCATACCGGATCGGCAGATCCTCGGCGGCGAGGATGGAGTCGAGATGCAACCCGGCGAGCGGCACCTCCGATGTACCAACCAGGTAGAGGTCGTCGTCGGCCGTGGCATAGATCGACTGGCGGTCGGTGGGG
>JBGUDX010000359.1:0-764 GCA_041821645.1 Acidobacteriota bacterium | reverse complement strand
CATCAGTCATTCAGCAGTTATTACGCAGTCTGTCCTAGACGGTCTCAGGCGAGCGAAGCGGGGCGAAAAGAAACGGAGAGTCCCTTAGCGCCGGGACCCGCGGGACCTACGAAACCGAAGGTCACAGGTTCGAATCCTGTCGGGCGCGCTCAGTCAAGGCGGTGGATTCCGCTCCAGTCTGCGAAATAGCCCGGCACGGCCGAGACTTGCCCCAGGTGCCCTAAATCGGCGCCCTTGTTCTCAAGCCGAATGGGACAATCGCTCAGACAAGCCCGCGGGCTCCGCCGAGACACGAAGGGCTCGACAGATCGGCACCGAGCGATCTCATATCTGGAGAGTCTCAGGTTCCGATCGGGCCGGGTATCCGATTCAAGGGAGACCGGCCCACGGTGCAGAATCTTCCGGGTGCCGTCCCTATCCGTCCCGTCGTCCCAAGGGAGGCGAGGGACGTGTCCCTGCCTGCGAAATACCTTCGGCGCCAGGTCAGTACTCCGGCAGAGGCACCAGCCGGCGGTCGCGTCTCAGACCGTGATCACGACCTTGCCCCGAGGGTGCCCCTCCCGCAGATACCGCATCGCGTCCGGAACCTCCGGCAGCGAGTAGGTTCTGTCGATGACCGGCGCCACTTCTCCGGTTTCAACGAGGTTGACGTGACCCCCTGAGTTCGGCCCACCCCTTGTGAGAGTTCAGAATGCCCATGAGAATGGGCACGAAAGGAACTCCGCAAGTGAAGAGACGACGCCACACCCCCGAACAGATCACCA
>JBGUDX010000358.1:0-827 GCA_041821645.1 Acidobacteriota bacterium | reverse complement strand
GGAGGAGCGCCGGTGATCTCCTTTCCCTTGAAAAATATCCTCCCGCGATCGGGCTTCAGAAACCCGGTAATACAGTTAATCAGGGTGGTCTTGCCGGAGCCGTTCGGCCCGAGCACGGCAAGGGTCTGCCCGAAGTCGAGATCGAGATCGACTCCGTCCAGGGCGGTCCGGTCGCCGTATTCGCGACCGAGCCCACGAATCCGTATCGCCGTTCCGGCCTGCTCGCTCATTCGCGGCAGTCTGGCACCTCGGCCTCAACGCAAGCGGCATGCGGGCGGCCCGGCAGCGGCCGTACATGCCGGCAGCGGCCGGCGCGGCCCGCCGGCCGGCGCCGCCGCGTCACGACTCATCGCTCACCCGGCGACGTGGAACTCGATCACCTCGATCTGTTTCTGCCCCCTCGAGCCGGGAAAGACCGGCCCGGCACCGCCGACCAGATCGCCGACCGAAGGTAGGGGATCGGGTCGCAGGTCGGCTTTCACATCGAAGACCGTGATCCCCGGGAGGGTCACGCTCTGGCGGCTGCTGGTCACAAAATGGGCGTCCCCGTCGCCGTCCGGATCAACCGCCTCGACGTAGATGACCCGGCCCCTGGCGACGACGCAGTTCGAGAGCCCGGCCGGACAGCTCGAGGCCTCCAGGCCGGGGTTCGCGTCAGCCGATCCGGTCCGGAGCTCCCCGGCTCCGTCGGATCCCGGCCCGGGCCGTGGCTCGACCGGGCCGGACTGGCGCTGCCCCGGACCGGAACCGGCGGCCCGCTCACCGGAATCTCCCGGCTCGTCGCCCGGCTTCGCCGCTTCCCAGACGAGCGCCCCGGCAAGAACGAT
>JBGUDX010000357.1:0-828 GCA_041821645.1 Acidobacteriota bacterium | reverse complement strand
CTCAGCCGGCTTCATCGTCCAGATGAGCGGCCACAGCTCGGGATCGACGTGCAGCGTGTCCGCGATGAGCTCGACCCAGACCTCGTCATCGAGGAGCGCCTCCAGAGCGAGACCGGGGTCGCGATGCACGACATGAACTGCGGCTTCAAGGCCTACCGGGGCGAATGCGCCCGTTCGATCGACGTCTATGGCGAGATGCACCGCTTCATGCCGGTGCTCGCATCCCAGCAGGGCTGGAAGGTCGCCGAGATCCCGGTAAACCACCGGGCCCGGGAACACGGCAAGTCCCGGTTCGGCCTGGAGCGCTACTTCCGCGGCGGGCTCGACCTGGTCACCGTCACCTTCCTCGGCCGCTACCAGTACCGGCCACTGCATCTGTTCGGCGGCACCGGAGCCGTCCTGACCTTCTTTGGCGCCCTGATACTTCTCTATCTGACCATCGTCAAGATCGGTGGTGAGCCGATCGGTGACCGGCCGCTGCTTTTCCTCGGCGTTCTGCTGATCGTGGTCGGCGTGCAGCTGCTCACCCTGGGGCTGCTCGGCCAGATGCTGGTTGTGACCAGAAGCGAAGTCGCCGGGCCCGATCTCGATCGCGGCCGGATCGAGGCGGTGCTGGAACCGCTCGCGGCGGACCGGCAGCGGGGCGGTTCGAAAGAGGACTCCCGGAGATCCTCCGAGCCCCAGGCGGCCGAGCCGGCGCCGGCCGAGCCGAGCTGAGCTAGCCCCTCTTTCTCAGGGTCAGCGCGACCTGGTACATGTCGCCGGTCATCACGCTGACGTCCAGCAGCTCAAACATCGAGGACCAGTTCTCCTTCACGTAGGGCAGGT
>JBGUDX010000356.1:0-1024 GCA_041821645.1 Acidobacteriota bacterium | reverse complement strand
CTGCCATCCCGTTCCTTTCATGGTTGAGCCTCAAATCTACCCGTCCCGGGTGACCGGCCCGGGGCCCAGGGAGCGAGCCGGGCCTCTGCCGATCGACCGGGCGGGAAGCAATACTCTGTTGCCTTGGCTCCCACCCAGCCCACGCACCCGGTCGCCAGACGCGTCGCCGTGATCGATATCGGGACCAACTCGACCCGGCTGATGGTCGCCGACGTGGTCGACAGCAGAATCTCGGTGGTTGAGCGCCGCAGCACGGTCACCCGGCTCGGCCGCGGGGTCGACCACTCCCGGCAGCTCTCGTCCGAGGGCATCGAGGCGGTCTGCGAAACGATTGCCGACTACCTCCGGCTGGTCGGCGATCTCGCGGCGGAGGAGATCCTGGTGATCGCAACCAGCGCGGTTCGGGACGCGGCCAACGGAAGCGCGTTCGTGGCCGAGTTGCGGGAGCGGTTCGACCTCAACGCCCAGGTGATCGACGGCGACGAAGAGGCCAGACTGACCTACCTCGGCTGCACCTCCGAGCGGGACAGCGATGAACGGCTGGTGGTGATCGACGTGGGCGGCGGCTCGACCGAACTGGTGATCGGCAAGGGGCCGGATCCGCTCTTTCACACATCCCTCCAGGCCGGGGTCGTCCGCCACACCGAGCGCATGCTCGCGAGCGATCCCCCGACGGCGTCCGAACTGGAAGAGCTGTCGAGCGACATCCACAAACTGGTGACCCAGGCGCTGAAGGACCAGGACCTGAGCGAAATCGATGCCGCGGTCGCGGTCGCCGGCACATCCACCTCGCTTGCCTCGGTTGATCTGGAGCTCGACCCGTACGACCCGCTGGCAGTCGAGGGCTACCTGCTGCCGATGACCGTCATCCAGCACTGGCTGAGCCAGCTCGCCTCGATGGAGCTGGAAAAGCGCAAACAGGTCGTCGGGCTCCACCCGGACCGGGCGAGCGCGATCGTGGCCGGCATGGTGATCCTGATCGAGGTGATGCGGGCCTTCTCACTGAAGGAAATCGAAGTCTCCG
>JBGUDX010000355.1:0-1058 GCA_041821645.1 Acidobacteriota bacterium | reverse complement strand
ATTACGAGCCCTTCACTTTCGACTACGACCACCTGCAAAAGGCGCCAGAGCTAGAGACCATGCCCACGGCGCGACCACGCTCGCTTATCAGCGGCAAACGCATGGAGAAGATCGAGTGGGGCCCGAACTGGGAGGAAATCCTCGGCGGTGAATTTTCCAAGCGCTCGGCCGACGTCAATTTCGATGGCATACAGAAGGAAATCTACGGCCAATTCGAAAACACCTTCATGATGTATCTGCCGCGGCTGTGTGAGCATTGCCTCAACCCGACCTGCGTCGCGTCATGCCCGTCTGGCGCCATCTACAAGCGCGAAGAGGACGGCATCGTCCTCATCGATCAGGACAAGTGCCGCGGCTGGCGCATGTGCGTGTCCGGCTGCCCCTACAAGAAAATTTATTACAACTGGTCGAGCGGAAAGTCCGAGAAGTGCATCTTCTGCTTCCCGCGCATCGAGGCCGGTCAGCCGACCGTTTGCTCGGAGACCTGCGTCGGCCGCATCCGCTATCTCGGCGTGGTGCTTTACGACGCCGACCGCATCGAAGAGGCAGCGAGCGTCGCCGACGACGAGGATCTCTATGAGGCGCAGCTCTCGATCTTCCTCGACCCCAACGATCCGGCGGTGATCGAGCAGGCTTACGCCGATGGCGTACAACACGACTGGCTCGAAGCCGCCAAAAACTCGCCGGTGTGGAAGATGGCGATGGACTGGAAAGTCGCCCTGCCGCTACACCCCGAGTACCGCACACTGCCGATGGTCTGGTACGTGCCGCCGCTCTCCCCGATCCAATCGGCGGCGGAGGCCGGCACGATCGGCACGATCGGCGAGATGCCCGACATCCGCAGCCTCCGCATTCCACTCAAATATCTCGCCAATTTGTTCACGGCCGGAAAAGAAGAGCCGGTGGCGCGGGCGCTGGAGCGCATGGTGGCTATGCGCGCCTATATGCGGAGCAAGACCGTCGAGGGCGTGACCAATGAGGACATCGCCAAGCAGGTCGGCCTCACGCCTGAGCAGATCGACGAGATGTACCAGATCATGGCCATCGCTAATTATGAG
>JBGUDX010000354.1:0-1094 GCA_041821645.1 Acidobacteriota bacterium | reverse complement strand
GCCTCGGCGAAGTCCAGCATCCGATCGAAGGCGGTCTGTCCCGGCGCCACCTCACGGGTGAAGAACTCCGTCTTACGGGAACCGTGCCCGGCCCCCTCGACCCGGTGGTACTCGACGGGCACGCCGACGGCCGTCGCGCGGGCCACCAGCCAATCGCTGAGCACGACCGGGACGGTCGAATCCGCGAAGCCATGAACGGCGAACAGCGCCGCCTCGCCACGCCCGAGCTTCGAGGCACTGAAGATCAGGCGATCGGGTTTAGGATTGTCCCGACCCATCGGTCTGAGAACTGAAAGGAAGGCAGAACAGATGTCACAGATCTACACCACCGGATCCTGGACGCCGCATACCGGACATGAGGAGGCCTTCCTCAAAGAGTGGGAATCGTTCATGGACTGGGCGACCGCCCTGCCCGGGGCGGGCGAGGCTGTGCTCACCCGCGACCAGCGCGCGCCCGAGCGGTTCGTGAGCTTCGCCGTCTGGGAGAGCATGGAAGCGGTCAGCGGGTGGAAGCAGCACCCCGAATTCAAGCCGCGCATGGGCCGCGTGCAGGAGCACATTGACAAATTCGCCCCCACCGAACTGGACGTCGTGCGGCGGATCGGCGGCGGGGCATGAGCCGCACCGTCATCGCCGGCGGAGGGTTCGGCGGCGTCAGTGCAGCGCTCGAACTCCGCCGCCTGGCCGGCCCCGACCACGAGATCGTGATCGTGGATCGCGACGAGGCGTTCATGATGGGGCTGCGCAAGCTATGGGCGCTCATCGGTTATGGCACGATGGAAGAAGGACGGCGCCCCCGGGCGCGCCTGGCCGAGCACGGCATCACCTTCGAGCAGCGGGCGATCGGCGCCATCGATCCCGCCTCTCGCGCTCTGGTGACCGAGGACGGGACGATCGACGGGGACCACCTGGTCATCGCACTCGGCGCAGTGCCGCGCCCGGACCTGGTCACCGGCCTGGCCGAGCATGCCCATGACGTGTGGGACTCCGCATCGGTCCCAGCCGCAAGCGCCGCGCTGGAGGCATTCGACGGCGGCACCATCGCCATCGTGATCGCCGGCGGGCCGTACACCTGTCCACCGGCACCGTTCGAA
>JBGUDX010000353.1:0-1099 GCA_041821645.1 Acidobacteriota bacterium | reverse complement strand
CGTGCACGCCTGGAACCAGGAGTTCGTCGCGAGCAGCCCCGAGGGGCGCCGCTACGAGGCCGTTGCCGGTGAGATCGAGCGGGCGATCGAAGATATCGAACGCCAACTGGATAACGCGGTCGCGGTTCCGCTACCGGCGGGATAGGGCCGATGGGCGCCGGAGAATTGCACGCCGCCCGGTCGGCGTGCAAGAGACCAGCGGTTGTTCGGGCTCGCTGGTAGGTTTACGACCGTGTCCGCCGACCTCAACTACTTCATCCAGGCGATCGTCGGCGTATTCGTGATCACCGATCCGATCACCCGTGGGTTCTTCTTCAAGGCGCTGACCGAGAACGAACCTGAGCGGCGCCGCGAATATGCGATCAAAATTGCCACGGCCGTAGCGATCATCCTCGGGATTTCGGCCCTCGCCGGCCGGGAGATCCTCGAACTGATCGGGATCAACCTCGGTGCGTTCGGCGTGATCGGCGGCCTGGTCGTCGTGATGATGGGGTTCGAGATGCTGTTCGGTGGTGAACCGAGCCGGGCCCAGGGAGGAGAGGCCGCGCACGAGGAACCCGACGCCGAGAGTTTCGAAGGTCAGGTGCTGGTTCCCTACGCGATGCCGTTCGTGGCCGGGCCCGGGGCGATCACGCTGGTGATCTCGATTTCCGCGGGCACCTCCGACTTCTCGGGAGCGATCGCCGCCCTGGTCGCGGTTGCGGTTGCAGTGATCCTGCTGCCGATCGGACACCTGCTGATATCCCAGAAGCTCACACTTTCCGACAACGCGATGAAGATCGCGACCAAGATGGGCGGCCTGCTGATCGCCACCATCGGGGCACAGCTGATGCTCAGCGGGATCCAGTCCTTCTACGGCGTCTGACGGCCCCGGCGCCGCGTTCCGGTGAGATGGAGCTAGCCGGATTCGAACCGGCGACCTCTTGGGTGCGATCCAAGCGCTCTGCCAACTGAGCTATAGCCCCGCCGGGGCCAAGGATACGGACTCTCGGCGTGCAAATGAAAGACGTCATGCCAAGCATCCGGCAGAACCGCATAGTCTTTGTCGCTACCGTTAGCTACTGAGGCGATATGGGAATCCTCGACGAGGCAATCCGAG
>JBGUDX010000352.1:0-1100 GCA_041821645.1 Acidobacteriota bacterium | reverse complement strand
GTATTGGGGATTATCCGAATGACGCCTGGCGTAAACATAGGCAAATACAGTTATAGACAGGGCTGCAGCATGGGTTCCCATGTGCCAGCCGTCGGCCAGCAGGGCCATGGAGCCGAACAGGTAAGGAACCAGGCCGCCGATGAACAGGCCAATGATGACTTTATAGTCGTCCAGGTGGAATACAGAGTCGAGGTTCGCGCCTTCCAGTGCGTTCGTGTAATCGGCAAACAGAACCAGCGCAGCCAGACCGGCAGAGCCGATAGCGTAGCCTTTCGTAACAGCTTTGGTCGTATTGCCAACAGCGTCGAGCTGATCGGTAATGGTACGAACTTCTGAAGGCAGTTCAGACATCTCGGCGATGCCACCTGCATTGTCCGTAATTGGACCGAATGCGTCGAGCGCTACGATGACACCGGTCATGGACAGCATGGCGGTGGCTGCGATCGCGATGTTATAAAGCCCTGCCATTGAGTCGCCCGCAGGTGCAAGCTGGTATGCGCCCCAGATGCTGGCACAAATCGCGATAACCGGCAGTGCGGTCGATTTCATCGAAACACCCAGCCCGGCAATAATGTTGGTTGCGTCGCCAGTGAGGGAGGCTTCAGCGATCGTCTTGACCGGCTTGTATTCCGTGCTGGTGTAATACTCGGTAATAACAACCAGCGCGGCAGTCAATGCAAGGCCGATAAGTGCCGAGCCAAAGATGCCACTGGCGTTGCCGCCGTCGGCCATCATCATATTTGTGATCGGGTAGAAAGCGATACCGGCAAGTACAGCGGCGACAATGACGCCTTTGTAAAGTGCTCCCATGACCTTTCCGCCATCGGATGTCCTGACGAAGAACGTTCCGACGATCGAAGCAACAATCGACGCGGCACCGAGAACCAACGGATAAATGATGGCCGCTGAACCAACTGTCGGTGCAACCAGGCTGCCGAGCAGCATCGTTGCGACGATGGTTACTGCATAGGTTTCAAACAGGTCGGCCGCCATGCCTGCGCAGTCACCGACGTTGTCACCAACGTTGTCGGCGATGACAGCAGGATTTCGCGGGTCATCTTCGGGAATTCCGGCTTCGACTTTTCCGACGAGATCGGCGC
>JBGUDX010000351.1:0-1165 GCA_041821645.1 Acidobacteriota bacterium | reverse complement strand
GCGCTGGGGGTCGGTTTCGGCGCCGTGGTCGCACTCGAGCTCGCTCTCGCCGAGCCCGACCTGATCGCCAGGGCGGTACTGGTCGAGCCACCCCTGCTCGGGCTGCTGCCTTCAGCCACCGAGGGCGTCTCGGCCGATGTCGAGGCGATCCGGGCCTCGGTCGAACTGAGTGGGCCCCTCGCCGCTTACGAACTGTTTCTCGACGGGAAGCTAACGACTCTGGGGGCGGGCGCCGAGCGGCTGGGCGCCCGCGCCGACCGCGCGCCCGCCGCCGCTCACACCTTCCTGGTCGAGCTTCCGGCCGTGTCGGCCTGGTCGATCGATCCGGTCAGGCTTGCGGGACTTGCGGCACCGGTGGCAGTGGCCACGATGCCGTCGTCGCCGCGCCTCCTGATCGAAGCCGCCGACGCGCTGGCGCCGCGGATACCCGGAGCCGAGCGGGCAGTCGCCGGAGCCGACCTGATCGACGAGGCGATCGCGGAGATGCTCGAACCCTGATCCGCCGTTCCGGCCGGATCAGAGGACTTCGAACTCGACCCGGTAGGTGCCGCCTCGGTGAATGAGTGCGCCGAGGAGTTCCAGTGGAACGGCGATGATCACGACCGGGATCGCCAGGGCCACCGAGATGAAAAGGTCCAGCGCCCGCTTCCAGCCCCGGTCGGCCCGGATCGCTGTCGCGTTGCCGAAGGTGCCGGTGGCGACGTTCTGGCCGAAGGTGAACAGGTTGACACCGCTCTGCCACATCCCGGCGATCGAAGCTCCCGGTATCCATCTGGTCCGGGTCACGACCTGATCGCGGGTTGCCACCAGGCGGCTGATCGCGTCCGGCGTGAACCGGTACGCGCGGTCGGTGCCGAGACCGCTCCAGGCCCCGCCGCCGAGCCACGCCTGGAGTGAGTCGCGGTTGGCGTAGACGGTGCTCAGCGCGTCAGTCCGGCCGCGGTCAAGGTCGGCGAGCGCGTCGGTCGTCGTCCCGGTCCGGCTGAG
This sequence comes from Acidobacteriota bacterium, assembly GCA_041821645.1. Taxonomy (GTDB): domain Bacteria; phylum Actinomycetota; class Thermoleophilia; order Solirubrobacterales; family 70-9; genus 67-14. Next base: position 178 of record JBGUDX010000351.1, on the reverse strand, counting down.
CGCGCCGAGGCCGCAGGCTTCGCATCGGTGTGACATGCCCGAGCCGAGTGGCAGCGAGACCCAGGGAAACAGCGGCTCGCCGCAAACCGGGCAGGGTGGGTTGTCCGGACCGGCGCCGGCCTCCAGCGGGACGTGGGGAAGATCGGGTTTCAACACCGCTGTAGCGTATTGAGCGATG
>JBGUDX010000350.1:0-1251 GCA_041821645.1 Acidobacteriota bacterium | reverse complement strand
GTACCGGCAGGAAGATGCTCACCGCAAACGTGCCTTCCTGGCCGTCGATCGAGGCGACCAGAAAGCCGGTCGATCCGGCCAGGAGTATGTAGATCGCGAGAAATGCGAGCGAGCCCAGCCGGCGTTCGACGTAGGCGCCGAATATCCAGAGACCGGCCAGCGCGACCAGGATCTGCCAGAAGTTGAGGTGGGGAACCTGCCCGGCCACCGCGAGAACGAGGTAGGCGAAGATGACCCCTACGGTCGCCTTCACCGGTCCTTCGACATCGAGTGTGTCGCGGAACGGGATCAAGCCGCGTCTTGGCTGACGGACGCCTCGCGGGCGCTCTCGTCCGCGTGGTACGAACTCCTGACCAGCGGGCCGGCCGCGACCGACTCGAACCCGATCTCACGGGCCGCCCTCTCGAGGGCTTCGAACTCTTCCGGGTGCCAGTAGCGGATCACCGGCAGGTGGTTCTCGGTCGGTCGCAGGTACTGGCCGACGGTCAGGATCTGCACTCCGTGATCGCGAAGGATGCCGAAGGTCTCGACCATCTCGTCGAACTCCTCACCGAGGCCGACCATCAGGCCCGACTTGGTGATCACTTCGCCCTCGCCCATCTCGCGGGCCATCTCCAGTACCCGGGCCGAGCGAAGGAACTTCGACCCGCGTCGCGCCCTCGGGTAGAGCCGGGGCACGGTCTCGACATTGTGGTTGAACACATCCGGCCGCTCCGCGACCACTCTGGCCAGCGGCATCTCTTGACCGCGGAAATCGGGGGTCAGCAGTTCGATCTTGCAGTCCGGGGCCATTCGCCGGATCGAGCGGACCACGCCGACGAAGGCGCTGGCACCATAGTCGGGCAGGTCATCGCGGTCGACTGAAGTCACGACGGCGTGCTTCAGGCCGAGCTGTCTGACCTGATTGGCCACGCGCAGGGGCTCGAGCGGGTCATTGAAGGTCGGCTTGCCGGTCTGGACGTTGCAGAAGCCGCACCTCCGGGTGCAGACGTCGCCGAGAATCATGAAGGTCGCCGTGCCACGCTCCCAGCACTCGCCGATATTGGGACAGTTGGCTTCCTCGCACACGGTGTTCAGGCCCTCGTCGCCGATTGTCGCCTTCAGCTTGCGGTAGGTGGGCCCGCCCGGCGGAGGTACCTTCAGCCAGGACGGTTTGCGGGAGCGGAACGGGATCGCCCCTTCGACCTCGGTGCCGGCTCCGCCCGGTTTGGCCCGGGAACGGGTCGCGTGAATGCGGTCGGAGGAGGCTGG
>JBGUDX010000349.1:0-1278 GCA_041821645.1 Acidobacteriota bacterium | reverse complement strand
GGGAAGTGAACGGTGTACTCGAGCGTCGGGGCCCTCACCGGCTCGGTCAGATTGAGGAACGGTGCCGGGAACCAGACGTCGAGCATCGCCGCGGCCAGGACCGGAGTGGTCGGCTGATCGTCCTTCAGGCGAAGCCAGGCGGCCGTTTCTGCCCGTGGTCCGCCCGAAAGAGGTGCCCCGCCGAGAGCCGGGATGGCCCGGTACCGGGAAAAGACAGGTACCGGGCCCTGGCCGGTGTCGATTTCCTCGCCCTCCTCGGGGGGCGGCACGTCGGGCATGGAACCGTGTTCGAACGATGGCCCCTCACGATCTCCCGAGAAGACCGCCATCGCCTTGGCTTCGACCTCGCCGTCCTGGATCAGCCGGGCCGATATGAAACTGGTAGAGCGTCCCTGCCGTTCGATCGTGACATCGATCTCGGCCTCCCCGGTCTGTGGCGGGGCGAGGAAGTGAACGGTCAGCGAGCGGGCCGGCTGGGCGTCCGGATCGCCGACGGATGTGGTCACCGCCTGGGTCATCGCCTCGAGCAGCAGGGCGGCCACATAGCCGCCGTTCGGCCCGCGACTGACCCACCAGCGGTCGCTCAGCTCGACCCGGTATCGGTTGTCGCCGATCGGACGGGCGGCGGTGTCTCTCTGGAATTCGTTCATTTCATTCATCTCCGGATAAGCCTTTCTAGTGATTTCCGGTCAGGTGCGGTCGGCCGCCTCTTCGGAGAGGCCCCAACGGTCGTGCAGGCGGCGCAGCGGTTTCGGCGCCCACCAGTTGCGGCGTCCGAGCAGCTTCATCAGTGACGGGACCAGCAGCGCCCGGATGATCGTGGCGTCGATCAGTACCGCCAGTGCCGTGCCGATCCCCAGTTCCTTGACGAAGACGATTTCCGAGGTGGCGAAGGCGCCGATCGCGATCGCGAACAGGAGTGCCGCCACGGAAACGATGCGCCCGGTCCGCTCGAGCCCGACCGCGACCGACTCGGAGTCCGAGAACCCCGAGTCACGGGCCTCCTTGATCCGTGAGAGCAGGAAGACGGCGTAGTCGGTCGAGAGGCCGAACGTGGTCGCCATGATCAGTATCGGCATCGTCTGGTCGACTCCGCCCGGAGTGGTGAAGTCGAGCGCGCCGCTGAGGTGGCCGTCCTGGAAGATCAGGACCAGGATCCCGAAAACTGCTCCGAGGGTGAGCACGTTCATCAGCAGTGATTTGACCGGCAAGACGACTGACCCGGTGAACAGGAAGAGGATCACCAGGGTGGCCGTGATGATGATCGCGACCGCAACC
>JBGUDX010000348.1:0-1298 GCA_041821645.1 Acidobacteriota bacterium | reverse complement strand
AGGGCGTGCTCGCCGGCGCGGCGGGATCTGCCCCGGAACCGGAAGGCAGTAGCGGCACTCCTGGCTCACGGGAGTCGTAATGGTCGAGACCAGACCGTCACATCCCAATCGCTGGGCGATTCTCGGCGTGCTCTGTGCGTCGCTCCTGGTCGTCGTGGTGGACGTCACCGTGCTGCACGTCGCCGCTCCGGCGATCTCGGCCGATCTTGATCCGACCGCCCTGCAGCTTCTATGGATCATTGACATCTATCCGCTGGTCGCGGCGCCGCTGCTGCTCGCCTCGGGCGTGGCCGGCGACCGGCTCGGGCGAAAATCTGTCCTGCTGGCCGGCTTCGCCGTGTTCGGGGTCGCCTCTCTGGCGGCGGCGTTCGCTCCGACCGCGCCGCTTCTGATCGCCGCCCGGGCGCTGCTCGGGGTCGGCGGGGCGATGATCATGCCGTCGACCATGTCAATCATCCGGGACGTATTCCGCGACCGGGGAGAGCGGGTGCGGGCCGTGGGCATCTGGAGCGCCACCGCCGCAGGCGGGGCGGTGATCGGCCCGCTGGTCGGCGGTTTCCTGGTCGAGCACTGGTGGTGGGGAGCCGTCTTTCTGATCAACATCCCGATCCTGCTGCTGGTCACCCCTTTCGCCGTCCGGCTGCTCCCCCAGAGCCGGGCCGAAGAACCGCCGCCGTGGGATACGGGCGCGGTCGTTCTGGCCGCGGTCGGCATTCTCGGGATCGCCTTCGGTTTCAAGGAGGGCGCCCGTCACGGATTCCTGGAGCCGGTAGCCATGGCGGCGATCGCCGCCGGCCTGGGGGCACTGTTCTTCTTCGTCCGCGGTCAGCTCCGGCGGGAGGAGCCGCTGCTGAACGTGCGGCTGTTCGCCCGGCCGGAGTTCGCGGTCGCGGTCGGCTGCGTCTTCCTCGCGATGTTCGGGCTGGTCGGAATCGAGTTCTTCATCGCCCAGTACCTGCAGCTGGTTCTCGGCCTGGAACCGCTGGCGGCGGCGGTTCGGCTGTTGCCGCTGATCGCGGCGGCCATGGCCGGGGCGCTGCTGGCGGCCCGGGTGCTCGGCCGGCTGGGAACGAGGTGGACCATCACCTTCGGCCTCGGTGCGACCACGCTCGGCCTGGTGCCGATGCTGGCCCTCGGCCTGGAGGACCAGTACTGGTTGCTCTGGCCATCGTTCCTCCTGGCCGGCTTTGCGCTGGAAGTCGCCCTCGTTGCGGCCAACGACGTGATCATCTCGTCGGTCCCCGCTGACGAGGCTGGTGGTGCGGCGGCCATCGAAGAGACGGCCTATGAACTCGGAG
>JBGUDX010000347.1:0-1305 GCA_041821645.1 Acidobacteriota bacterium | reverse complement strand
GATCTCCGGACCGCGACGATCGATCGCCTCGACGGGGCGATCAGCCACTACGAGCAGGGGCTGGCCCTTCCCCTGCCGGACAAGCTGCCGTGGCCGCTCAAGGTCCATCACCATGAGGGCGAAGACTGCCCGCGTTGCGGTTCCACGATCGAGGCGGTCCACTACCGCGACTACGTCATGTGTTACTGCCCGGCCGAACAGACCGGGGGTAAGTCGCTCAAGGACCGTCGGCTGTCCAGGCTGCTCAAGTGAGGCGGCGGGCCGAACCGTGGCGGCGGGCCGAACCAATAGGGTTCCGGCTATGGATCTTGGCGCGCCCGACTCATATATCGACCTGAAACCGGGGACCCCCGTCTACTCGAGCGATGGCGATCGCCTCGGCAAGGTGGAGCGGGTGCGCGCTGCGGTCGACCTCGACATCTTCGACGGCATCGTGATCGATCGCGGCCACCGGCACGGTGGGCACCGCTACGTCGAGGCGGCCCGGGTCCGCGAGATCTTCGAGAAGGGCGTAGAGCTCACGATCAGCTCCGACGAGGCGGACCGCCTGCCCGAGCCGGACGCCGGCTGAGGGGACCCCGTAACGGGGAGCGGTCAGGTATCTTTTTACGCATGAAGACAAGTCTGGGGTACAAGCTGATCATTCTTCCACTGGCCGTCGTCGGACTGGGCCTTTTCGCGGCAGGTTGCGGCTCTGACAAGCCCGATTACTGCTCGGACGCCAGTGCGCTGGAGGAGTCGGTCAACGATCTGGCGGACATTAAGCTGGAGAGCGGTGTGCTCTCGGAGCTGGAGTCCGGCCTCAACGAGGTGCAGAGCAACGCGGAGGCGGTCGAACAGTCGGCCAAGCAGGACTTCCCCAGTGAAACCAGCGCGTTGGAGACTTCCGTCTCCACGCTCTCGAAGTCGATCGAGAAGCTGCCTGAATCTCCGTCGGCCGAGCAGCTGCTTGCGCTTGCTCCGCAGATCAAAGCTGTAGTCGATGCTGACAACGAGTTCGACAGCGCCACTCAGTCTGCCTGCGACTGAGCCCGCTTACCACCAGGAGAATCGACTACATACAGGAGGTGCCTGAATGAGTTTCGCTCAGTTTCTTCCGCTGGCGTTCGTAATGGTCGCCGGCCCGCAGATCCTGAGTTCGATTTTCCTGGCGACCAGCAAGGACTGGAAGGCGAACTCGTTCCTGTTCTGCTTCGGTGCCCTGCTTTCGATCACCCTGGTTTTCACGGCCGGCTATCTGCTGTCCAACGGAGCCAGTAATCAGGGAGCTTCAGACGACACGATCAGCATCATCATTCTCGTGCT
>JBGUDX010000346.1:0-1307 GCA_041821645.1 Acidobacteriota bacterium | reverse complement strand
GAGCAAGGTCGGGCCCGTCCTCGAGGCGACCGGTTCGAGATCAGTGCCCAGCGCGCCGAGGCCGTCCGCATCCAGGACCAGCGGGGCCGGAAGCCGGGAAACCAGGGAGCGAACCAGGGTCGCCGTCTCCGCAGCACGCCCGATCCCCGAGCCGAGCACCACGGCCGCGGCGTTTTCGCAGTGATCGACGATCCGCTCCTCTTCGTCAGGCCCGAGCGCATCTCCGGAGCCACAACCGAGCGACATCACCTCGGTCAGTTTTACCTCGAAGATCTGCTCGAGGGCTGCAGGCACGGCGACGGTGGCGTAACCGGCCCCGCTCCTGATCGCCGCCTCGGCCGCCAGACAGACCGCCCCGGTCAGGCCCGCGGATCCTCCGGCGACCGTGACCCGCCCCGAGCTGAACTTGGTCGAGGCCGCACCGCGCGAAGGCAGGAGCGTCAGCACGTCGGGCCGGATGACCCCGGCGGCGTCACCGGCCGGGGCACCGTCGGGAATCCCGATATCCACGACCCGGACCGGACCGGCCAGGTGCTTGGCGGGGGCGATCAGGTGTCCGACCTTGAGCCCGTGGAAAGTGACCGTGAGGTCACCTGACACGGCCAGTCCCGCCTCGCCGGTGGTCGCGTTCGCCCCCGAAGGAACGTCGCAGCAGACGACCGGGGCACCGCAGTCATTAATCGCGTCGATCGCGCCGTCCACAGGGTCCCTCGGCTCTCCTTCGAACCCGGTTCCGAGAACTGCGTCGATAACCGCCCCGGAGCCCTCGAGCCGTCGGGCCGTGACACCGCCCTCGCTGACGATCCCGTCCGGCAGTCGCTCGAAGTTGGCCGTCGCGTCGGGGCTCAGCTGATCGGCGGGCCAGAGCAGGATGACCTCGGTTTCGTATCCGGCCTCGATCAGGTGGCGTGCGGCCACCAGGCCGTCACCGCCGTTGTTGCCCTTGCCGCAGATCACCCGGACGGGACCCGGGGAGGCGACCCCGGCGGTCGCCTCGGCCAGCGACCGGCCGGCGCTTTCCATCAACTCGAGCGAGGGCACTCCCGCCTGCTCGATCGCCCAGCGGTCTGCCCGGCCCATCCCGGCCGCGTCGTAGACGGGATCCAGCCAGGGCTCCAACTCAGTCGACCTCGGCGATGGCCACCGCTCCGGCCGTTTCGCGGTCGTGAGTCAGGCTGACCTTGACCGAGAGCCCCCGTCCCTCCGCGTCGGCGGCGACGTCGCGGTGGAAACGCAGCTCCGGTGGCTCGCTGGCGACCACTTCTATGTCATTCAGCCGAATCCCCGGAGACAGGCCCATCGCCTTT
>JBGUDX010000345.1:0-1331 GCA_041821645.1 Acidobacteriota bacterium | reverse complement strand
GCGGCCCAGCAGGCGATCATCACCGGGATCAAGAATCGGCTGACCTCGCCGCTGCGCCTTCCCTACAACTTCATCAAGGGCCCGATCATCGGCTGGACCGCCCCCAAGGCCTTTGTCTCCGACATGGGCTTCATCGCGATGCCCCAACTCGCCCTCTCCTCGGCCTTCGCCGGAAGCGCCGAGCCGGACGTGCTGATCCCGTCCGGATCCGGACCGGGCGGCAGCCTGGAGATCCCGGTCGAAGAGCGCCGGCGGGCCGCCCGGGCGCTCGAGGGGCGCTGACCTGGATCCACAGGTCAGGCGCTGGAGGACTGCCTGGCACCCGGCTTCGACTTCGCTCCGGGCTTGGCTTTGTCGCGCGCCTTGGCCCCGGCCCCGGCTGCCGATTCGGCGTCCGTGGCGACCTGTTCGGCGTCGGCCCACCGCTCGAGGGCATCCAGTTCGCTGCGCAGGCTCTCGATCATCGAGTCGTAGCTCTGGGCCAGCTCCGGGTCACCGACGATTCCGAAGTCAAGCTTGCCGCGATAGCTGAAGACCGTGATGTTGACCTGCATTCCGTCGGTGATCACCGACACGGGGTAATGGCGCTCGACCAGCGCGCCCGAGACGTACAGCGGCACGGGCGAACCGGGGATGTTCGAGATGGTGACGTTGTAGTGGGGCTGGAAGTTGGGCGAGGCGGCAAGCGCCGTGGTCGACCGGGCGGTGCGGGCATAGAGGGCCGGCGGAATGAAGTTCAGGGCATCGGTGAGCATGTCGGCATCCATGGCCCCGTAGTAGTCCTTGGCTCTGGAGAGCTCGCCGTGGCAGATCCGCAGCCGCTCGACCGGATCGGGCTCATCGGTCGGGATCGGCGCGATCATTGCCGAGACCCAGTTGCCGAAGGCGCCGGTCTGGTCCTCGGTACGGATCGAGAGCGGGATCATCGCGACCAGTGGTTCATCCGGAAGTTCGTCGCGTTCCAGGAGGAAATCGCGCAGGGCCGCGGTCGACAGCGAAACGATCACATCGTTGACCGAGGTTCCATAAACGTTCTTGATCTTCTTGACGGTATCGAGCGAAAGTGAGCCGAAAGAGAACCTGCGCTGCGCCGAGATCGTTCCGTTGAGCACCGACCTGGGCGCCCTGGCGCTCGGCCGCTCGAGAACATGTCCGTCGCGGCCGCGGGTCTCGGCGATGTGCGCCCGGTCCGCGATCCGCCCCACAAACGCAAGGCCGGGAGTGCCCCTCAGCTGAGGCACGTCGTCGAGCTTGGGAAGAATTTTCGGAAGGTCCTTGAGCGAGTTGAGAGTCCGTGAGGGTACGTTGAGAACCCCCCTTGCGAAGAGCTC
>JBGUDX010000344.1:0-1340 GCA_041821645.1 Acidobacteriota bacterium | reverse complement strand
GGGCCCGGCCGTAGTGGCCCGGTGGCCGGCGGAGCCGACGCCGGCGCGCTTCACGCAGAGGCCGCAGTTTGCGGTTCGCCGACGCCGTGACCGCCGCTCAGGCATGCCGGTCGCGGCTCGGAACCGTTAGGATTGCTGGTCCGATAATGCCCGGCCTCCCGGGCCACAACCAGGTAAGGCAGTAGACAGCAAGTGGCTAAGACACGAGAAACAGGATCATCGCGACGCGGACGGCGCTTCAACGAGCGCGTCCGTCCCCGCAAGTACACCAAGATTTCAGCCGAGGACATCGACTACAAGGATCTGACGCTTCTGCGCCGGTTCATCTCCGACAAGGGCAAGACCCGCTCACGGCGGGTGACCGGTCTGTCCCGCAAGCACCAGTCCCAGCTTTCGGTCGCGGTCAAGCGGGCCCGCGAAATCGCCCTTCTGCCCTACGTGGGTGAGCGGTAGTGGCGCAGCAGGCCATACTTCTGGCCGACGTGGAAGGGCTCGGCGAGAACGGCACCGCGATCGAGGTCTCACCCGGCTACCTGCGCAACTACCTTCAGCCCAGGGGCCTGGCCCAGCCGGCCACACCCGGCGCGCTGGAGGAAGCGGTCCGCCGCAAGGAGCAGGCCGAGAGGGTCGCCCGCGAGGCTGCGGCCCGGGCCAAGGAATCGGCTTCGCTTCTGGCCAAGACCGTTCTCACGATCCATCACCGCGCCGGTGAAGACGGCAAGCTTTACGGCTCGGTCACGACCAAGGAGATCGCAGAGGCGATCCGCGACGCTCGTGGCATCAAGGTCGACCGGCGCAAGATCCGTCTCGATGTCCCGATCCACCAGATCGGCACCTACATGATCGATGTCGAAGTAACCGGCGGCGCCACGGCTTCGGTCAAGACGATCGTCGCCGAAGAGAAATAGCCCAGGTACCACCCCAGAACATCGAGGCCGAGGAGTCAGTCCTCGGCGCGATGCTGGTCAGCGAGCCCGCGGTCAACCGGGTGATCGATGACGTCCGCCTGAAGGCCGGGGATTTCTACCTCGATCGCCATCGGGCGATCTACGGGGTGATGCTGGGCCTCTACACCACCGACAAGCCCTGCGACGAGCTGACCGTGGGTGAGGCCCTGGTCACGGCCGGCCAGATCGACGAGGCCGGTGGAAAAAACTACGTTTCCGAGCTCGCGGCCAAGGTCCCGGCCCCGGGCAACGCCCGCCACTACGCCGAGATCGTCCAGGAGAACGCACTGCTCAGGCGGTTGCTGGACACCAGCCACCAGATCGGTTCCTGGGTGAACGGACGCGACGCCGGCGGCCAGGAGCTTTCCGAACGGGCCGAACAGCTCCTGTTCG
>JBGUDX010000343.1:0-1350 GCA_041821645.1 Acidobacteriota bacterium | reverse complement strand
GGAATCCAGACCGAGTACGACAGCGGCGGCTCGATCGGCAAGCGCTACCGCCGTCAGGACGAAATCGGCACCCCGTGGGGGATCACGGTCGACTTCGACACCAAAGACGATGACACGGTCACCCTGCGCGACCGCGATTCGCTCGAACAGGTCCGGATCCCGGCCGCCGGCGTACCGGCCGAGATCGCCTCACGGCTGGCCTCCCCCTGGAACAGCCCGAAGCTGGGCTGAGCCGGTCCGGGCGCGGGACCTCCGGCCGTCAGATCGGCCGGCTGCGGAACGACCCTCTTCCTGAACCGGCGCGATTCCGGCATGGAATTCGGATCCGGGGAACGACTCCCCGGCGCGAAAGAGATTGCGGTCGCGCCAGGTTCACTACCGGCCTCCGGGCGCACGGTTGATGGGCTGACCGGGGCGGCTGGTGCGATAGTTGGGCCGGACGTGTCAACTACGACTGCCCAACAGCCCGAGGCAAAGCGGGAACGACTCAGGCCGATGGCGGCAAGCCGCCTCGCCGCCCTGAGATTCACCTGGCTCAGAATCCTCCAGGTCTCCCTGGCGGCAGGACTCGCCTGGCTGGTCGCGACCGAGGTCCTGGGCCACGAGACCCCGTTCTTCGCACCGATAGCGGTCGTGCTGGTACTGGGGCTGGCGATCGAGCGGCGGGGCAGGCGGGCCTACGAGGTTGCACTGGGAGTCGCGATCGGGATCATGGTCGCCGACCTGATCGTTCTTCTGACCGGTACCGGTTCCTGGCAGGTCGTTCTGGTGATCGGGCTGGCGATGGCAGCGGCCGTGCTTTCGGGGGGCAGCGTGATGCTGGTCAACCAGGCTGCGGTCTCGGCCGTTCTCGTTGCCACCCTGCCGGCCCCGGATGTGGCCGCTTCGCTCGACCGGTTCGTCGATGCACTCGTCGGTGGAGCGATCGCGCTCGGGGCGAACGCGATAACCCCGATCGAACCGGTCCGGCTGGCGCGAAGACACCTCCAACCCCTGCTGATGAGGCTCTCCGGAACGCTGGTTGACATCGCCGACGCTTTAACCAGGGGCAACCGCGACGAGGCCATGGCCGCGCTGGAGCGGGCCCGTGCGCTCGATCCGGCGGTCCGGGAAATGAAGATCGCGATCGAGGCGAGTCAGGAAACTATTTCGCTCAGCCCGCTGAGACGAAGATCGCGGGGCCGCGTGGACAGATTCGCCGTCGCGGCGGAGCCGATCGACCTGATGATCCGCAACACCAGGGTCCTGGCCAGGAGCGCGGTCAGGGCGGTAGACCTTGACGACAACGTGCCGGAGTTGGTCACCGACTCGATCCGGGATCTGGCAACCGCGGTGCACTCGCTCGACCAG
>JBGUDX010000342.1:0-1356 GCA_041821645.1 Acidobacteriota bacterium | reverse complement strand
GACCCGGGCCGCGTCTCTTGTCTTCTCCGCTGCGCTCAAGGTCCGGGACGGAGTGGTATCCGACGAGCGCCTTCACCGTCTCCACTTCGGATCCTTCATGGAGTGGGTCGGGGAGCTGGTCGAACTCGACGCCGCCTCCCCGGTGGCTGACGGGGCGCTGGCCCGTCTCGACGCGTCTCTGGCCCGGACCCGGCTCCATTTCCTCGAGCTGAATGCCGATGCCCCCGGAGGAGCGGGGCACCACGACTCGATCCTCGAGTTCTTCACCGGCCTGGATACCTTCCGCGCCTTCGAGCGCGAATACAGGGCTCGCCCTCTCCGGCTGATCCCGCCGCTCCTCGAGGCCCACCTCGACGCCTGGCGACAGTTCGGTGGGGTCGGCCGGCCATCGATCACCCTTATGACCAAATCCGACGATCCCGTCCGGACCTCCAGCCTGGAGGTCAATGCGGAGCGATTCCGCCGGCACGGAATCGATGCCGAGGTCTGTGACTACCGCGAACTCAGTTTCGAAGGCGGGCGGCTGAAGGCCGGCGAAAGGGAGGTCGATCTCCTGTTCCGGGCGATGCCGACCGTCGAGTGCCTCGAACTGCGGGACGATTTGGGGGCCCTGTTCACGGCGGTACGGACCGGATCCGTATGCATGGTCAATCCGTTCCGCTCCGAGCTGCTCGGCCACAAGGCGATCTTCGCCCTGATGACCGATCCGGCTCATGATTTCGGCTTCACCGCGGCCGAGCACCGGGCGGTTCGCGAACACGTACCCTGGGGACGCCGGCTGATCGACGAGGCCACGAGCGATGCCGCCGGCCGCAAGGTCGACCTGGTCGATCACGTGCTTGCCGAACGCGAGCGCCTCGTGCTGAAACCGGCCCATCAGTTCGGCGGGTCGGGAGTGATGCTCGGTTGGCGGCATGACCAGGCGGAGTGGGAGCGGTCGGTACAGGAGGCGCTCGGGACCGACTACATCGTCCAGCGACGTGTACCGCTTCACAGTGCCGGCTACCCGACCATGGACGGCCCCCCGTTTCAGCAGAGCTACTTCGAAGACACCGACCCGTTCATGTTCGGAGGCCGGGCCGGGGGTCTGCTCACCCGGCTGAGTCTGGATGAGATCACCAACGTGCACACCGGGGGCAGCGTCGCGGCGAGCTTCGCGATCGAGCCGCGCGGCTGAACGGCGGCGGGACGGCGCGGTGGCGCCCCGGGCGGCACGGGCTGGAGGTCCAACGAATCCGCGAGGTCGATCGACATTCGCCGTGACGAGGGCGTCAGCGTTGCCCGAAGCGAGTTGCGCGAGCCGGGACGCTTGAGGTTCTTGGCGCTTCACCCGCGGTCATCGAGAATGCCGATGAG
>JBGUDX010000341.1:0-1405 GCA_041821645.1 Acidobacteriota bacterium | reverse complement strand
CTGGCACCCTTTTCGCCGATTCCCTTAACGCCGGGGATGTCATCGACGCTGTCACCCATCAGGGCGAGCAGATCGGGAATGCGCTCGGGCGGGACGCCGTACTTGTCGGCGACGCGGGCGGCATCGTAGCCCTGGCGCATCAGACGGGGCCAGTGGCCGCGATCGATGAACAGGTCGTAGAACGAGGTGCCATGGAGCTCCGAGTCGTCGACGGGGTTGATCAGGGTCAACGCATCGCCGAGTTGCTCGCGTGCGCGGCGAGCCAGTTCGAGGTGGTAGCCCTGCTGGAGCTGGCGGCTCGCCTCGAACAGCCCGCCGGGGCGATCCGGCCAACCGGTGATGTCCTTCGGCTCGAACCGATTGGGAAGCATGAAGTTGACCCCGACCACGTGGTCGAATCCGCCCTCGTCGAGCACCGGCTGAATCGGCCAGACCTCGATGAGCCCACCGTCCACGTAGAGGTGACCGTGCACCTCCACGGACTCGATGAACAGCGGCAGCGCAATGGCGACCCGGACCAGGTGGCCGATCGTGACGTCGGGCGTGTTCTCTGTCCCGAAGTACTCGACCCGCCCGAGATCCATGTTGTAGACGATGGTCTTGATCGGGATCGCGGTGTCGCCGCAACCCATGGCGCTCACACGCTCGTCGAATAGCCGCTCGATCGCCTCGCCCTTCGCAAGTCCGGTGAAGCCCCGCAGCGCCGACAGGGCGAACCGGGGCAGCTGCAGCCACTGGATGTCCATGTAGTCCTCGGGTTCCCAGCTCAGTGAGAACTCGGCCATCTCCTGGGCGCTCATCCCGGTCGCCCACATCGATCCCCAGATCGCGCCCCCCGAGCAGCCGATGATCTCCGCCGGTTCGATCCCCGCCTCCTCGAACGCCCGGGCCACTCCCACGAGAGCGACTGCGGCGCCACCACCGCCGGAGGCCACAAGCGCGACCCGCTTGCCTTCGAGCGAGGGAGCCGGGCGCGACTCGAACGGGGGGAAGATGTTCTCGGCGTCGATCTCCTCCGGGCGATCGATCAGCGGCAGCGGAAGCAGCGCCCGGCGCGCACGCCGAATGAACCCCAGGTCGGAGGCGAGTTCGCCGAGCCGGATGATCTCCGCGCCGCGCTCGAACTGACGCTTGATCGCGAAGAGATCCAGTCGATCGTCCAGTGCCACGGCAGGGATCGTATCGCTCGCGACCGGGTGGCGGCCAGGAAGGCAGAGCCCATCCGACCGGGGGTGGCATGCCGGATACCGGCCCCGGTGGCATGATTGGAAAGTGATCCGACCGACAGCGAGGGACTCGGCATGCCGATCATGCTCCACCTGACCCACAGCGGGGGCCCGGAGAATCGCCCCGCGGAGTCCGCAACCCCTGGTGCCATGGCGGGAGCGCCGGCATGGCCGCTGCC
>JBGUDX010000340.1:0-1424 GCA_041821645.1 Acidobacteriota bacterium | reverse complement strand
CATTCCCATGACGACCGCCTCGATGATCAGCGCAGACAGCACAGGCTTCGGGAGATCCGAGAAGACCGGCGCCAGAAAGAGCATTGTCAGGACCACCACCGCTCCCGTGGTGAGCGAAGCCAGCGGGGTCTTCGCGCCGGTCTCATCGTTCAGCGAGCTCGCCGAGAGGCTCGCCGAAACGGGGATACCCTGGACCATCCCCGATCCTGCGTTGGCCACGCCCTGGGCCACCGACTCCTGGTTGATGTCCACCTGGTACCGGTGCTTCGACGCGAATGCCCGGGCGTCACCGGCGGTCTGGGAAAAGCCGATCAAAAGCAGTGCAGTCGCCGCCGTGAGGATCGCCTGGACGTTGTCACCGATGTAGCCGGTATCGGGGAGAACCACCGAGGGCATACCGCTGGGCACGTTTCCTACGAGCGCCACTCCTTCACTGCCGAGGTCCAGCAGGGCCGAGGCGAGCAGACCCCCCACCACGAGCACCAGCGCCCCCGGGACCTTCGGGTAGGTAAAACGCAGACCGAAGATCACCACCAGGGCAATGACTCCGACCAGCAGGGTCGTCGTATCGGTGTTGCTCAGGCTGCCGACCCAGCTCCCGAATTCCTGCCAGCTGTTGGATCCATCGGTCTCCGTGCCGGTGATCCCCGACAGCTCGCTGATCGCCACCTGCAGGCCCGCTCCGAACAGGAACCCGACGATCACCGCCTTCGAAAGGAACTGTGAGATCCACCCCATCCGGAAGACCGCCAGCAGCAGGAAGAGCAGGCCCGATATGAGGGTTATCGAGGCCACCATCAGCAACGCTTCCTTGTCGGAGGCACTCACTGCGACCACCGCGCCGGCGGCGACCGCCGCCAGGGCGGAGCTCGGGCCGGTGGCGATCTGGCGGGAGGTCCCGAACAGCGCGTAGAGGATCGCCCCGGCCGCTGCCGCGTAAAGGCCGTACTGCAGGGGGATTCCCGCGATGCCAGCGTAACCCAGCGACTTCGGTACCACCAGCGCCGCAACCGTCAGACCGGCGATCAGGTCGCCCCGTAGCCAGGTCCGCTGGTACTGAGGCAGCCAGTGAATAATGGGGATCAGACCGGAGAGGCCCGACTTCTTCTGACCTGCGGAACCGTTGTCGCCGGCAGAGCCGTTGTCGGTCATCAGACAGCCAACCTTCCCTCACCCATCCGCATCACTTCGTTTCCAGGGCCCGCGTTGAGGCCCTCATGCTCCGGGCAAGAATAGCCTCCCGCCGTACGAATCGCGGCGCGGCCGGAGATCGGCGAACACCAAGGCGCCGAGCGGGCCGGGCGCTCGCCACGGCGGCCCGCGCTCATGGCGGCCGGCTTCGTCGCCACCGGCGCGACACCGGAGATCGTCGCCCGGGAGCGCGAGAAGATCCGGGAGCTCCTCACCTTTCTCTACTCGACGCC
>JBGUDX010000339.1:0-1446 GCA_041821645.1 Acidobacteriota bacterium | reverse complement strand
GGCCATGGTGAGTGTCCGGTCTTCAGGGCGCAGCCCCGGTAGTGGAGATCGGTGAACAACAGCATCAGCACCGCGGCGATCCGGACCGGAGCGGAGCCTCCAAGTCCGAGGCCCTCATAGAGGCGGCGGTAGGCGGGGACGCGGTCCAGCGCCATCGCCATGTATTCCTCCCTGACCTCCCGGACCACCGGTTGCGTTTCGGCTTCGAACCCGGATCTCCCGAGATACGGTTTCAGGGCCGGGTGATAGGAGACGCCGCGTTCCAGGTCGCGTTCAATGTCACGGGAAACGTTGGCCAGCTGAATCATCTCGCTGACCAGAAAGGCATCTTCGCGGGCGCGATCCGGCAACTCATCGCCAGCAACCTGGCTGAGCGTGAACAGGGCGGGGAAACCCATCACGTTGCGGCAGTAGTGGGCCAGCTGGTCCCGGTCGAGAAGGACGCCGCCCTGACGCGAGAACGCCTCGGTCGACCAGATCATCCCGTCGGCCATCGAACGGACCAGGCTCGAAATCTGACCCTGGACTCCGGGCGAAAAGCCTTCGAAAACGGAGTCAACGAGCCGGCAGCGAGAGATCAACAGAATGTCGACCCGGTCGTGCCCGCCCCTTGCGCTCGAATCCGGGATCCCGGTCGGGGGTTCGGGGGTCTTCGAGTCGAATCGATCGGCGAAGCGGTTGAGCTCGGTGGTGCACTCGGAGGGGTCGGAGATGAGGTCCTCGTAGGTGTCGAGCATGCGGCAGTACAGGTAGGCCACGGCTGCCGCGCGAGCCGGCTCGCGCGGCAGGACGACGATGCTGGCCGCGAAGCTGCGGGCGGTGTGGGGGAGGATCTTCCAGACGAAGCGCTCGGGGTCAGTCTCGCGGGCGAGCGAGTCGAGGTCCGGTCGACGACGATCGACGGTCAACCCCCGCAGGAGCAACGCTGGCCCGATGTTGCGACGCGGTTTCCTCACCGCTCCAACCTAGCAGCGGCTGAAAGGAAGGCGGGATAATCCGGCGGGCGTCGGGGGAGGTGTCTCGCATCCGGCGCGGTTCCGGAATAATGCGAAAGTAATGCGTCAGCGACGAAAGGCCAACCCGCGATGAGTCTCGCCAGCGAGATCCTGGGCCGACGACTCGGCCTGCCGGCTCCCGAGACCCGCGATGTCGTGGTTGACCGTGACATCGAGATACCGATGGACGACGGGGTGGTACTGCTCGCCAACCGCTATGCCCCCCGGGACGACAAGCCCCGCCCGACGATCCTGGTCCGCTCGCCCTACGGAAGGGGGGCGCTGTTCGGCCTGCTCTATAGGCGACTCTTCGCCGAACGCGGCTTCCAGTGCCTGGTTCAGAGCGTACGCGGGACCTTCGGGTCCGGCGGTCAGTTCCAGCCTTTCAACGAGCGGGCCGACGGCTTGGCGACAATCAGCTGGATCGAGCAGCAACCCTGGTTCGACGGCC
>JBGUDX010000338.1:0-1488 GCA_041821645.1 Acidobacteriota bacterium | reverse complement strand
AGCCATCGGCAAGGCCGCGGTATTCGGTGCCGAGCGGCGGTACCACCGAGGAGACGACCAAGCCGTCGAGATCGTCGAACCCGAGGCCGCGCAGTTCGAGCAGCCCGAAGAGCCGCTGGGCGAGTTCATCCCTGGTGGCACCGGCCCTGGTCTGAAAGCGCCAGTGCCTGGCCAGGGTCTTTCCCTGGAAGGCGCCCACGTGGGTCTGCGTATTGCCTACATCTATGGCCAGGAGCATCGACAGAGTGTGGCAGGACTCACCCGATCCGGATTGCCCGGTCGATCAAATCCGAACTGGTCGGTCGATCGCCATACAATCGGAAGTCATGAGCCAGCCCAAGCTGTTCACGTTGCCCGGATCCCACCCCGGCTACTCGGTCGCCCTGATGCTGGACTTCAAGGGGATCGACTACAGGCGGGTTGATCTGCTGCCGGTGATCCACAAAGGAGTCCTGCGTGCAGTCGGGTTCGGCGGCAGGACGGTGCCGGCGCTCAAGATCGGCGGCGAGAAGCTCCAGGGCTCGATCCTGATCGCCCGCGGGCTCGATCGCCTGCTGCCCGATCCGCCCCTGCTCCCGGGGGATCCGGGTCTGAGGGAGGCCGTTCTCGGCGCCGAGACGTTCGGCCACGATGAACTCCAGCATCCGATTCGCCAGATCATCTGGTGGCTGCTGAAACGCAATCGGGACGCGATGATGGGCTACCTCGAGGGTTCGAAAATCGGCCTGCCGGCCGGATTGGCGGTGAAGACCTCGAAGCCGCTGGTCGAGCTTGAGGTTCGGTTCAACAACGCCGATGACGAGAACGTCCAGACGGTGCTGGCCATTCTGCCGGACCTGCTCGACCGCGCAGACGCATACGTCCGCGAGGGGGTGCTCGGCGGCAAGAGTCCGAACGCCGCCGATTTCCAGATCCTGCCGGCGATCAGGCTGGCCCTGACCATGGAGGACCTGCGACCGTTCATCGAAGACCGGCCGATCGGCGAGGCCGCCCTGCGTCTGTTGCCCGATTTCCCGGGGACCCTGCCGCCCGGACTGCCGGACAATTGGCTGGCCCCGCTCAGGTCCGGGTCGCCCGAGACCGCCTGACCGGCTCAGGCCGGCTCAGAGGGTACGAGCGGGCCGGCCCGTCTGACCGCCTGACCTTCGGGCAGCACCGCCAGGGCGTCGGCCAGTCTCCGGCCGTCCGGAAGGCAGAGATCCGGATCGAGTTCGAGTAGCGGGGCCAGGACGAAGCGCCGGTCGGTGACTTCGCGGTGCGGGAGACGAAGCCGGTCGGACTCGAATTCGAGTTCCCCCATCAACAGAAGGTCGATATCGAGCTCACGCGGGGCGTGACGGGGCCGGCCCGCGGCCCGGCCGTGTTCAGCTTCGATCTCCTTGAGCAGGCCGAGCAACGGTTCGGGATCGAGCCCTGTCCGGACACGTACCGCGGCATTCAGGAAATCGGGCTGATTGAGAATCTCGCCGACCGGCTCCGTCTCCCAGG
>JBGUDX010000337.1:0-1541 GCA_041821645.1 Acidobacteriota bacterium | reverse complement strand
GGAGGTCGGGACACCACTCGACCCCGACAACCTGAAGCGTGCCTGGGCACGCACGCTTCGCAAGGCCAACCTGCGACACGTTTCCTTCCACTCCACGCGCCACACGGCGGTCTCGCTGATGATCGCCCGGGAGAACCTCAACCCGAAGCAGGCAAGGAGCAATGAACCGTACATACGTAGTCGGAGTCGGCATGACCAAGTTCGACAAACCGGGAACCAAGGCCGGGGACTATCCCGACTGGGCCAGAGAGGCCGGGGAAAAGGCCCTGGCTGACGCGGGAGTCGCCTACGAGCAAATCGAACAGGCTTACGTCGGCTACTGCTACGGAGACTCCACCGCCGGCCAGCGTGCGGTTTACGGCCTGGGCCTTACCGGGGTGCCGGTAGTGAACGTCAACAACAACTGCTCCACCGGTTCAAGCGCTCTCTACCTTGCACGCCAGGCGGTCAAGGGCGGCCTCGCCGAATGTGCGCTGGCGCTCGGCTTCGAGAAGATGGAGCTGGGCTCGCTGGGAGTGAAGTTCACCGACCGGGTCAACCCGATGGACAAGCACGTCGCCGCTTTGCTGGAGCTTCGCGAATGGGAGGACGCGCCTCCGGCGCCGCAGATGTTCGGCATGGCGGGCCGCGAACACATGGAGAAGTACGGCTCGACTCCCGATCACTTCGCCTGGATCGGCTGGAAGAACCACAGGCATTCGGTTAACAACCCCTACGCCCAGTTCCAGGACGAGTTCTCGCTGCAGGAAATCAAGGATGCCAGGGAGATCTATTCGCCACTGACCAAGCTGCAGTGCTCGCCGACCAGCGACGGCAGCGCCGCAGTGGTCGTTGCTTCGGAGCGGTTCGTGGAAGAAAACGGCCTTTGGGACGATGCCATCGAGATCACCGGACAGGCCATGGTCACCGACATGAAGAGCACCTTCGACGACAAATCGTCGATTTCAGTAGTCGGTGGGGACATGAGCCGGCTTGCCGGCGAGCAGGCCCTCGAGGAAGCGCAGCTCGGGGTCGACGAGGTTGACGTCATCGAACTCCACGACTGTTTCTCGGCCAACGAGCTGATCACATACGAAGCTCTGGGCCTCGCCGAGGAAGGCGAAGGTCACAAGCTGGTCGAGTCCGAGGCAACCACCTATGGCGGCGACGGCCCGGTGGTCAACCCCTCCGGCGGCCTGATCTCCAAGGGCCACCCGCTGGGAGCAACCGGGCTTGCCCAGGCCTCCGAGCTCACCTGGCAGCTTCGGGGCGACGCCGACAAACGCCAGGTCGACGGAGCGAAGGTCGCCCTCCAGCACAACATAGGTTTGGGAGGGGCGGCTGTGGTCACGGTTTACGAAGCAGTCTCTCAGAGCTGACCGGAAGACTCAGCGACGAAATCGGGCGATCAGAAACTGCCGGCGCCCCGGGCTCGTTTCGGCGTAGCCGGCATTCGTGATGTGCCCGCCCGAGCAACACGGCGCTTGACACTGGTCTGACCCGGAGTCCCAGCGGGAATGGGTAGATATGGAGCTAGCCGGATTCGAACCGGCGACCTCTTG
>JBGUDX010000336.1:0-1549 GCA_041821645.1 Acidobacteriota bacterium | reverse complement strand
GATGGTGGATGCCGAGCTTGACCAGTGAGCTGACCAGCCGGCGGTTTTGCGCCTCCGAACCCGAAAGCCGGTCGGCAAGGATTGCGACCGGCAGGGCTCCGAGGTATTCCTGGAGCCGTTCGGGCGGGATTATCCGGCCACGATCGCCGACTCGGGAGGCATCGCCGCTGCTGCCGCGAGGGGTGTTGCCGCGAGAGCCGCTGTTGCCCCGGGACGGGCTGCTATCCGCCGGCGGGTCGCCCTGACGGGCCGCGGCGTAGGCGGCCAGGCGGGTCGGGGCGGCCGCGATCCGGGCGCCGGGCCCGAGGCCTTCGGCCGCTGCCGCCAGCACGAGGTCGAGGTTGCCGTAAAGCCTTTCCAGTTGGCCGGCCGAGAAGAAGGCCTCTCCCTGAGGGCCGGGCTCGACTTCGGCTCCGATCCCTTCCAGCCGGGTCAGGACGGCCTCCCGGATGCGCCCGGTCCGGGCCGGGGCGGGGCTGATCAGGCTGAGGGAGGGGCAGATGTCGATCGCTTCACCGAGGCTCATGCCCGGCCGGACCCCGAGTCCCCGGGCGACCTCGGAGACCTCTCCGATCCGGGCTGCGCCATCGTGCCCGGGAGCGAGCGCAACCGGTTCCAGCAGCCGGTTCTGGGCATCTCCGAGCGCGGCCCGAAGGGCCAGGAAGGGCAGAATTGCGCAGGCGACCATATACGAACGCATGTTCGCATACGGAAGCGGTAGGGTCAAGTGGAACGGTTCGATTCTGGCCGGAGGAGACCGGGCAGGCGACATTCAATCCGGACTGAGCAGGAGAGGCGCAAATGAAGCAGAGCGGCCCAGAACCAGAACACGCGTGGATCAGAGGACTGACCCAGCCCCGGATATCCCGTCGTCAACTCATGCGTGGGGCGGCCGGAGTCGCCGTTACCGCCAGCCTGGGCTCAGTTCTGGCAGCTTGCGGGGTGGGCGGCACCGAGAACACCGGCAGTGATGAGGACTTCGACTGGACTGCCTGGTGGAAGGATCAGAAATCGACCGACAAGCTCGTCTTCGCCAACTGGCCGCTCTACATCGATACCCGGGGGGGCAGGCACCCCTCGATCGAGAAGTTCACCAAGGAGACCGGAATCAAGGTCAGCTACAAGCCGGTCATCCAGGACAACGCCGAATTCTTCTCCCAGATAAGCCCCGTCCTCCAGGCGGGAGACCCGACCGGCTACGACATCATCGTGATGTCGGACGGCTGGCAGTTGACCCAGCTGATGAACAACCGCTGGCTGATCCCGCTCGACCACGACCGGCTCCCCAACTTCAACAAATATGCCGGCGAGGTGGCGACCGACCTCGCCTACGACCCCGATCTCACCTACAACGCGGTTTGGCAGGCGGGGGTCACCGGGATCGCCTACAACGAGGACCTTGTCGACGGCCCGATCGACAGCATCGAAGCACTCTTTGACCCGAAGTACAAAGGCAAGGTCGGCATGATGTCTGACGTCGACGAACTCGGCACAACCGGGCTGCTGGCCCTCGGGATCGAGCCCGTGGGGTCGACTTACGACCAGTGGC
>JBGUDX010000335.1:0-1568 GCA_041821645.1 Acidobacteriota bacterium | reverse complement strand
GGCCGAAGGCCCGTTCAACGCGACCTCGCCCAACCCGGTCACCAACAAGGAGTTCGCCAAGCAGCTCGGCAAGTCGCTCGGGCGCCCGGCGGTCCTTCCGATACCCGGTTTCGCCCTTGACCTCGCGCGCGGCTCGGAGTTCGGGCACGTACTTCGCGAGGGACAGCGGGTCTACCCCCGGCGGGCGACCGACGGCGGTTACGAGTTCAAGCTGCCGGACCTGGCCGGCGCGCTGGCCAACCTCTTTGGCTAGCGGCTGCGGTTCGTCTGCGACGCCCGCGGGCCCGATCAGCCGAAGAAGACCTCGGCCTCCCGGTAGAGCTCGGGCGGGACGGTCTTCAGCTCCTTGACCGCTTCGGAAAGCTCGACCATCTCGATCGAGGTCGAGCGCAGCGCGGTCATCTTGCCCCACTGGCCCTCGTTGGCGGCCCCGATCGCATGCAGCCCGAAGCGGGTGGCCAGGACGCGGTCGAAAGCGGTGGGAGTTCCGCCGCGTTGTATGTAGCCCAGCACCGTGGCTCGCGCCTCCTTGCCGGTGCGCGACTCGATCTCCCCCTCCAGCCAGTGCGCGACACCACCCAGCCGGGCGTGACCGAACGCATCGGTCGCCCCGTCACCGCTGTCGGGAAAGCCACCGATCGGCTTGGCGCCCTCGGCGACCACGACGATCGGGGCGTACTGGTCCTTAAAGCGCTGTTCGATGTAGTCACAGACTCTTGCCAGGTCGAAGTCCTGTTCCGGGATCAGAATCACGTTGGCGCCGCCGGCCAGGCCCGAGTGGAAAGCGATCCAGCCGGCGTGACGGCCCATCACCTCGACGATCAGGACCCGCTGGTGGCTCTCGGCGGTGGTGTGGAGCCGGTCGATCGCCTCCATCGCGATGTTGACCGCGGTGTCGAAACCGAAGGTGTAGTCGGTCGCCCCGAGATCGTTGTCGATCGTCTTCGGGACACCGACAACCTTGATCCCGGCGTCGTTGAGCTCCCGGGCGACCCCTAGCGTGTCCTCGCCGCCGATCGCGATGAGGCCGTCCACCCCGTCCCGTTGGAGGTTCTCCCTGATCCGCTCGACTCCGTTCTCTTCCTTGACCGGGTTGGTCCGGGATGAACCGAGAATCGTGCCGCCCCTGGGCAGGATGCCCCTCACCGTCTCGACCCCGAGCGGGACCGACTTTCCTTCCATCGGTCCCCGCCAGCCGTCGCGGTAGCCGACGAAATCGTTCGAGAACTCGGACACACCACGGCGTACAACTGCCCGGATCACGGCGTTGAGACCGGGACAGTCACCTCCGCCGGTCAGTACCCCGATCCGCATGACGGGTCAGCGCCGGGACTTGCCCGGCAGCATCGGCTTGGTCTTCTCGATCATCGGATGGGAAACGTGGATCAGTGCCCCGAGGAACAGAACGCCGAAGAACACGAGGCCGGCGATCGGACCGCCGTGACCCTGCGAATACGAGATAACCGCGAGCGCGAGAGCGAGGAATAGTGAGACCGGGATCAGCATCGCGGCAATCCTAGCGAACGGGCCGGGATGCCTTCCCTGCCAGCGCCGCCCTGGTGTCTCCC
>JBGUDX010000334.1:0-1571 GCA_041821645.1 Acidobacteriota bacterium | reverse complement strand
AACGAGAGGTCGGCCAGGGCGCCCTCGCCGATCGGCTCGTTCTGGATGATCACGTCGACGTTGACGTTGGCCTCGGCCAGGGCACCGAAAATCCGCCCGGCTACGCCAGGCTCGTCGCGAACCCCGACCACGGTCACTCGGGACTCGTCGTCGGAGTGGGTCACAGCGGTTACGATCGGTCGTTCCATGGTCTCGCTTTCGGGGAGTACGAGGGTACCGGGCAGGTCTTCGAAGCTACTGCGGCAGTGGATCGGCACGCCGTGGTTTCGGGCGTACTCGACCGAGCGCAGCTGGAGGATTTTAGCCCCTGAAGCCGACATCTCCTGCATCTCTTCGAACGAGACGACCGGCAGCTTGCGGGCATCGGGCACGATTCGCGGGTCGGCGGTGAAGACCCCGGTCACGTCGGTGTAGATCTCGCAGATCGAGGCACCGAGCGCCGCCGCGAGAGCGACGGCGGTCGTATCGGAGCCGCCGCGCCCGAGAGTGGTCACGTCCCGGCTGTCGGTCGAAACGCCCTGGAAGCCGGCGACCAGCACGATCGCCTCCTGGCTCAGGGTCTCTTTAATGCGGTCGGCCCTGACGTCGATGATGCGGGCGTTGGTGTGCGAGGAATCGGTGACGATTCCGGCCTGGGATCCGGTCAGTGAGATCGCCTTGTGGCCCATGTCGTTGATCGCCATCGCACACAGCGCCATGGAGATCCGCTCACCCGACGTCAGGAGCATGTCCATCTCGCGCGGGTCGGGTCGGTCGGAAATCTCGTAGGCGTATCCGACGAGCTCGTCGGTCGACTTGCCCCGGGCCGAAAGCACGGCCACGACCCGGTTGCCGGCCTCGCGGGCAGCGACGATCCGGCCGGCGGCACGCTTTATCTCGGTCGGCCCTGCGACCGAAGTGCCGCCGAACTTCATGACCACGATGTCATCTCGTT
This sequence comes from Acidobacteriota bacterium, assembly GCA_041821645.1. Lineage (GTDB taxonomy): Bacteria > Actinomycetota > Thermoleophilia > Solirubrobacterales > 70-9 > 67-14. The sequence goes on along the minus strand of JBGUDX010000334.1, from coordinate 637 downwards.
CCGGCATGATTGGTGAGCATACGGATACCTGCAGGCGGCGTGATCGCGTAGCGCCGCCCGGTCGGCCGTCTCCGGGCCGCAGGTCCGGGTGATCGGCCTGCTCCGGCCGCGTCACGTGACCGAACTCACACCGTCGGACCTATCGGGAAGATATATCCTTCAGATAGATGAAACTAACCCCCACCGGAACGGTGATTCTCGGTTTCCTCAGCGGCGAAGAGATGTCCGGCTATGACATCAAGACCCGGGTCGATGAATCGACGCGCTTCTTCTGGGCCGCCAGCTACGGCCAGATCTATCCCGAGCTGAAACGACTGGCCGGAGCGGGATTGATCGAGACGGCCGACCAGCCGAGCGGCGACCGCGGCCGTACCGCTTACCGGATCACCGGTTCCGGGCGGGACTCACTCCGGAAGTGGCTGCTCAACGACAGCAGCTCGATGGAGCTCCGACACGAAGGCATGCTGAAGCTCTTCTTCGCCGACGCCCTCCCCCGCGACCAGCGTGCGGCGTTGGTCCGGGCGATGGCGGACCTGCACAAAGAGAAGGCCGACCGGCTGCGACTGGTGCGGGAAGCGCAGGAACCGATCGAGCACGATCCCTCCTGGGAAATGGTCCTGCGATTCGGCCTCGGATT
>JBGUDX010000333.1:0-1611 GCA_041821645.1 Acidobacteriota bacterium | reverse complement strand
GCCAGACCGAATTCGTCGATGGCAAGCCCGCCTACACCGTCTACGCCGCGCTCATTCGCCAACGCGCCGAGGCCGAAAAGGCCGAGCAGCAGCAAGATCGCACCGCCGGCACCGGGAATGATCGTGCCGGGGTTGAAGATCTCGATCGCGAGCCCGGCGAGTCCGAGTACCCCGACAATCAGGCCCTGCCGGAATCCCCAGAGGGCGACGAGGAAGGTAAAGGCGGCTATGCCCCAGTCCAATGCGGTCACCGGGTCAATCTATCCACCGGCCGCCCCCGGTAGTTTTAGCGGGCCATGACCCGACCGCCAACCCGCTCTGAACGACAGCAGCGCCTGAAGACCCGGGCCCTGCCGTTGATCGCCATCGCGCTGGTCGCCTTCATCCTCGGGGTGATCCAGGGCTGTCCCGGCGATCCCAATCGCAGTGCGGCCGAGCGCTATGTCGCCGCCTGGTCGAAGGGTGACTACGGGGCGATGTACGAAGAACTGAGCGCAACTTCCCGCGAGGCGATCACCGTTGGGCAGTTCAAGAAGCGCTACGCCGAATCCGTGGCAATGGCCACGATGACCTCGCTCACCGGCGGTGAGGCCGGCGGAGACGAAACCGAGGCCGAGGTTCCGGTCAAGGTCAGGACCCGGGCCTTCGGCACGGTGGTCAGTCCGATGAATTTCAGTTTCGGTGAAGACGGGATCGCCTGGCAGGACAGCCTGCTGTTCCCCGGACTGAAGCCGGACGAGGAGCTGAGCCGAAAAACCGAGATGCCCCGCCGGGCGCCGATCCTGGCAGCCGACGGCCGGGCGATGGCCGAAGGTCCCTCGCTTGCCCGGGAACACCCGCTGGGTAACGCGATGATCGACGTCACCGGCCTGGTCGGCACCCCGGAAGAGGAATCCGATCTGACCGACCTGGCCCTCGGCTTCGACCCGGGAGAACCGACCGGGATCAGCGGACTGGAGCTGGCCTTCAACGAGCGCCTGTCCGGCAAGCCCGGGGGAACTCTGATGGCGGTGCCGATTAAGGGCGGTGACGGCGGCAAGGGACGCGATCTCGCCACCGGCGAGTCGGCGCCGGCTGACCCACTCAAGACGACGATCGACCCCACCCTGCAGGATTCGGCGGTGAGCAACCTCGCCGGGCAACTGGGTGGCGTGGCGGTGCTCGACGCGAAGAAGGGCCGGATCAAGGCGATGGCAGGCCAGGCTTACTCGGTCCTCCAGCCGCCCGGATCGACCATGAAGATGGTCACCGCGACGGCCGCACTGGAAACCGGCAAGGCGACACTCGACAGCGAGTACCCGTTCGTGACCGAGGCTCCGGCCGACGGCCGCATGATCAGGAACGCCTATAACGAGGTTTGCGGTGGCAACCTGGTCGAATCGTTCGCCCACTCATGCAACTCGGTATTCGCTCCGCTCGGCATGGAGATCGGCGAGGAAGCGATGACCGAAACCGCCGAGAAGTACGGCTTCAACAAGGTCCCGGCGATGTTCAACGAGGCCGGCACCGCGGCAAGTTCCATTCCGTATCCGTTGCCCGCCTCCTGAATCCTGGTGAGACGATCTGAATCAACCTTCAGCGGGACGAGCGCAGAACCGTCAATGGCGGTAG
>JBGUDX010000332.1:0-1635 GCA_041821645.1 Acidobacteriota bacterium | reverse complement strand
CCTGCTGAGGCTGGGTCGCGTAGGTCGACCAGACGACCTGCTCGGCGATTTCGTTGCCCGGGGTGAGGGTCAGTTCGGTGCCGCCGACCCCGGTGACAAAGCGCGAGCTGTCGGGGAACGACGCGCCGCGGGCGCTGGTGAAGCAGCCACGGAAGCCGAGGTCGCCCGACGCGGCCAGGGCGGTGATGCCCAGGGACGCCGCCTCGGCCAGCATGCGTTGTCCGAGGCGGAGCTGGGCGGTGGTGAATCGGTTTTCGCAGACTCCGTCACTGATCGAGAGGATGTCGGGCAGCTCGCCGCCCTGACGCGAGGGGTCGAGCGCGCCATACATGAAAAGGGCGAACGAGTGGCTGAAGCTCTGGTCGAGCGGCACGTAGATCGGCGTGATCTTTTTCAGGCCCGGCGCCAGTGAAGCGAGTGCTTCGACGTCGAGCACCGTCTCTTCGGGGGCGGTTTCCGTGTCCGGCCCCGCGCTTGGCATCGCGATCTGCCTCACCGCCGGTGTCCGCAGTCCAAAGCACTTGCCCCAGGTCTTGAAGCCGGCGGTATCGACCTCCTGCGAACTCAGCGTCGCGACACGGACGCCGGAACCCTCGAGGCCGCGGGAGTGCAGTTCGTCAACCCCGTAGGCCGTCGCCAGCTGGTTCGGTGTGAACGCGCCGGTCTTGATCGCCCCCTGGCAGCCGCTGGGGGTGCCTGTGTTGGCACTGGCTTCTCCGGCGGCCACGTCAGAGCCCTGGCCGCCGCCGCGCTCGTAGACCTCACCGACCGACACCTGGCGAACCACCGGCCGCAGCCGTTTCGGCCGGCAGAGTCCCCCGGTCGGCGGCGCGGCGCCCTCTGCGCAAAAGATGCGCCGGCCTGCGTTCGGGGTCATCACCGCGAGCACGACCGTCCGGCCGGAACTGAGCTCGACCTTGCCGACGCCTCGCTGTTTGGCCAGGTATCGCTTGACCCGCCGCCGATCGGCCTTGCTCGGCGAAAAGCGGTCACGGAACCCGGCGGGCGAGAGGAACTGGCGGTATCGGCGGGAGGAAGGGTCTGACACCTGGCCGGCGAACCGGCCCGGCTCGCCCCGCCCGTGCAGCCCGAGCAGGACAACCCGGCGCATGGCGTGGCCGGAGGAGCCGCCGGCTTCGGCCGCAGGCACCCGGGAATCAACGCTGCCCGGAGCGGTATAGGGGGCCGCCGGAGCGACGTCGGGCGCGGCGATCCAGATCATCGCCAGCGGAACCAGTGCGAACAGGGATGTGAGGCGGCCTGACGGAAGCGGAACGGTCACTTGATCACTATCGCACGCCGCAACCCCGGCGGCGGTTATTCTCCTGAAAATGTGCGGCGCACGGAGAACACCGGGTTGCAGCCGGCCCGAACGGGAACCGGTCGGGTAGCCGGCCGATGACCGACAACGGGTCCGGTTCGCAGAAGAAGTCAGGCCTCTCGGCCCTTGTCCCGATCCTGGGATGGCTGCCCAAGTACCAGCGGACCTGGCTGAGATCGGACCTGATCGCCGGCCTCACCGTTGCGGCACTGGTCGTGCCGAAGTCGCTCGGGTACGCCGGCATCGCGGGCATCCCTCTTGAGTACGGCCTCTATGCGGCAGCGGCCGGGGCGATCCTCTACGCGCTGTTCGGG
>JBGUDX010000331.1:0-1664 GCA_041821645.1 Acidobacteriota bacterium | reverse complement strand
CGTGAAGAGCTCAAGGCCGACATCAACCGGGCCGTATTCCCCGGCCAGCAGGGAGGGCCGCTGATGCATGCGATCGCGGCTAAAGCGGTCGCCCTCGGGATCGCATCGAGCGACGAGTTCGCCGAGCGCCAGAGGCGTACCATCGAAAACGCCCGGGTGTTGGCCGATGGACTGATGGAGGGCGGAATAGACGTGCTGACCGGCGGGACCGACGTCCACCTCGTTCTGGTCGATCTGACTTCAACCGGACTCGACGGTCAGACCGCCGAAGACCGGCTCGACCAGGTCGGCATAACGGTCAACCGCAACGCCATCCCGTTCGACGAGCGTCCTCCGATGAACCCTTCCGGGCTCAGGATCGGCACCCCGGCCCTGACCACGCGAGGATTCGGCCCGGAAGAGATGTCCGAGATCGCGGCGATTATCGCGACCGCCCTCTCGGAGCGGTTCGAGGCCGAGCGCGAGTCGCTGGTCGGGCGCAGCCGGGCACTGCTGGAAGCGAAGCCGCTCTATCCCGGCCTCACTTGAGCCGGCCCCGATGAGGGTCTGGTTCGACTGCACCGCGGCGGCCCACCCGCTGGTCCTGAAGCCGGTGATCGACCGGTTCCGGGAACGCGGCGACGAGGTCCTGGTCACGGCGCGCGAGTACGGCCAGACAGTCGGCATTCTCGAGCTGCTAGGGATACCCCATACAGTGGTCGGAGCTCACGGCGGCGGCTCGCTTCCGGGCAAGGCCCGGGCTCTGGTCGGGCGCTCGGCCCGTCTGGTCCGCCCGGTCTGGGATTTCCGGCCCGAGCTGGCGGTCGCTCACGGATCGGTCGACCTGGCGCTGGTCTCGGCTCTGCTCAGGATCCGTTCGGCCCAGCTTCAGGACTACGAGTTCGCCGGACTCCAGCGCCAGCTCGCCTTTCGCATCGCCACGAGGGTCCTGGTGCCCGATTCGATCCCTGTCGAACGCATGGCCAAGGTCGGAGCAAAGGGCGAGAAGCTGGTCCGTTACCCGGGTCTGAAGGAGGATTATTACCTGGCCGGATTCGAGCCCGACCCCGCAGTGGTGGTCGATCTCGAGCTGGACCGGGACCGGGCACTGGTGGTGGTCCGGCCTCCGCCGGAGACCTCCGAATACCACGCAGACAACCCGCTTTACGAGCAGGTGATCGACCGGCTGGCCGAGGCAGACGGCGTGACCGCGGTGATCATTCCAAGGACCGATTCGCAGGCGGCCGCGATCAGGGTCCGCGACTCCGGGAATCTGGTCGTTCCGGACCGGGCGATCGATGCGCAAAGCCTGATCGCCCTCTCGGACCTGGTGGTGAGCGCCGGAGGCACGATGAATCGCGAAGCTGTGGCTCTGGGGACGCCCGTCTACACGACCTTTGCCGGTCGCATGGGCGGGGTCGACGAGGAACTGATCGAGAAGGGGCTGCTCAAGGTCCTCGGCAACGCCGCCGAGCTCGAACTCGTCAAGCGCGGGGGCGAGCCCGGGGCCCGCGAGCCCCGGGATCCCGAAATCCTGGTCCGCGGAATCCTCGGCGCCCTCGACTGAGTCTCCCCGGCGGACGGCGGCACCATCCCGTGCGCCGTCACCCCTTGGAATACGGCTCGCCGATCGACCGTCGGATCATTCGCTCCGGCCCCGGTTTCCCGTGATCGGGACCTGAAAC
>JBGUDX010000330.1:0-1667 GCA_041821645.1 Acidobacteriota bacterium | reverse complement strand
GCCGCCCCGTTTCAAGATCCAGGTGAACGACCGCCGCCTGATCGTTCGCGACTGGGCCTATCACCTCGAGAACCGGCTTCGGGAGGCCTACGGCCTCAACGGCGTGCCGCTGGTCATCGATTACGTGCCGCGAAAGCGCTCCGGGGAATAGGTGAATAGGCTTCCCGTACGGTGCCCGGCACGTGCCCCCGGTGCCGCCTAAGTCCCCGATCTGACCGCCAAGGAGAATTCGCCAAAATGACCCATTCCCTGAAACTTGCCGAAGGCGAGCACCTGTTCACCTCGGAGTCGGTTACCGAGGGGCATCCCGACAAGATCGCCGACCAGATCTCCGACGCGGTGCTCGACGCCTGCCTCGAACAGGATCCCAACTCGAGGGTGGCCTGCGAGACCCTGGTCAACACCGGCATGGCGGTGGTCTCGGGCGAGCTCACGGCCGATGCCCATATTGACGTCCCCGCACTGGTCAGAAAAACGATATGCGACATCGGCTACGACCGGGGCGAGTACGGCTTTGACGGCAATCACATCTCGGTCCTGGTCGCGCTCGACGAGCAGTCTCCCGACATTGCCCAGGGTGTGAACGAGGGAATCGAAACCCGCACCGGCGGTTCTCAGGACGAATTCGATCTCCACGGTGCAGGTGACCAGGGCATGATGTTCGGCTTCGCCACCGACGAGACCGATGCGCTGATGCCGATGCCGGCCCAGATCGCGCACCGGCTTGCGGAACGGCTCGCGCTGGTGCGCAAGAACCGAACGCTCGACTACCTGCGGCCCGACGGCAAGACCCAGGTCACGGTGCGTTACGCGAATGGCGTGCCGGTCGGAATCGAGCAGGTCCTGATCTCGACCCAGCACGCGGAAGGGATCGACAACGAGAGCCAGATCAGGCCCGACCTCTGGGAGAACGTGATCCTGCCGGTGCTCAACGAGGAATACGGCCACCTGCTGGACGAGAATGCGATCTACGAAAACCTGCTGATCAACCCGACCGGCGTCTTCGTGATCGGGGGCCCGGTCGGTGACGCCGGGCTGACCGGTCGCAAGATCATCGTCGACACTTACGGCGGTGCCGCCCGACACGGCGGCGGCGCCTTCTCCGGCAAGGATCCCTCCAAGGTCGACCGCAGCGCCGCCTACGCGGCGCGCTGGGTCGCGAAGAACCTGGTCGCGGCCGGCCTGGCGCGGCGCTGCGAGGTCCAGCTGGCCTACGCGATCGGGGTTGCCCGCCCGGTTTCGGTCATGGCCGAGACTTACGGCACCGGCAAGAAGTCCGACTGGGAAATCTCTCAGATCGTCGCCGACCAGTTCGATCTCCGGCCCGGGGCCTTCCGCCAGTACCTCGACCTTCACCGGCCGATCTACAAGGAGACGGCCGCCTACGGGCACTTCGGCCGAAAGAACGAGAACTTCACCTGGGAGCGGACCGACCGGGTGGACGCGATCCGGGACGCGGCGGGGATCTGAGCCCGGGGTTAGATCGAAGCTGTCGCAGGTCTCCCCTGAGAGGCTGCCGGCCAAGCGCAGCGACAGTTGCGGGGGCCGGAACGATGTGAGCCGCGTGCGGGGTGGTTCACTGAATGCTCGTAGCCTGGTTCGTGGTGGTCAGACGACGCGGTCGCCGAACGTCTGAACTCCCATTCTGAAGCCGAGTGGTCGGTGTC
>JBGUDX010000329.1:0-1700 GCA_041821645.1 Acidobacteriota bacterium | reverse complement strand
GTCGCTGATTGCCGAGCAGGTGAGCTCGGGACTGGCGGTGCGAATGGCGATCCTTTATGAGCTCCTGACCGGCGGCTCGGGTGCGACCGGGGCCGAGGCCGGCAGCGACGGCCCGGTGCCGATCGGGGAGCCGGCATGAACCGCACTCCGGAACCTCTGCCGATGGAGCTTCCAGAGCCGCTGGTTCAGCGTTCCGGCCCGGAAGCCTCGCTGCTGATCCGCGAGGTCGAGGTTCTCGACCCCGGTTCCGGGCTCGACGGCCGCTTCGACCTGCTGGTCGAGGACGGTCAGATATCCCAGCTGGCCGATCCGGGAACTCTGGAGGCGGGGAAGGGGGCCGAAGTGGTCGAGGGCGGAGGCCTCAAGGTCTTTCCGGCCTTTTTCGATCCCCACGTCCACTTCAGGACGCCGGGGCAGGAGTACAAAGAAGACATCGGTACGGGAACCCGTTCGGCCGCGGCCGGGGGGTATGCCGGGGTGCTGGCCATGGCCAACACCTCGCCGCCGGTTTCAAACCCGGCCGACATCGAGGCGCTCCGCCACCGTGCGCGACTCGAGGCGTCGGTCCCGGTCGGCTTCATGGCGACCGTGACCCGCGACATGGCCGGCGAGGAACTGACCGACATGGCCGAGCTGCGCGAGGCCGGTGCGGTCGGCTTCACCGACGACGGTCTGCCGATAGCCAACCCCCGCGTCCTGCGGCGGGCACTCCAGTATCAGCGGATGTGTGGTGGCACGATCGCCCTTCACGAAGAGGATCCAGAGCTGTCGGCCGGTGGTGCGATGCACGAAGGTGAGGTTTCGATGGCGCTCGGCCTGCGCGGCGTGCCCTCGGTTTCCGAGTCGGTGATGATCGCCCGCGACGCGGCGATTGCCGGGTACGAAGGCGGCCGGATCCAGGCCCAGCATCTCTCCGCGATCGAGTCGATCGAGGCGGTCAGGCGGGCCAAGGCTGACGGTGTGGCGATCACCTGCGAGGTCACCCCGCACCACCTCTGCCTGACCGACGAGGCGGTGAGGGACCTGGATGCCTCGAAGCACAAGATGAACCCGCCGCTCAGATCCGAAAGTGATCGACAGGCCCTGATCGAGGCACTGCTCGACGGAACGATCGACTGCATCGCGACCGACCACGCACCTCACGCGATCGAAGAAAAGGAAGTCCCGTTCGAGGCGGCGATGATGGGGGTGACCGGGCTCGAAACAGCCTTCTCTTCCGTTTACACGGAGTTGGTCATCCCCGGCAGGATCCCGCTGGAGCTCCTGGTCGAGAAGCTCGGCTCCGGCGGAAAGCCGTTCGGCATCGAACCGTTTTCGATCGCGGCCGGAACCCGGGCCAACTTCTGTCTGGTCGATCCGGCTGCCGAGTGGGTGGTCGGCGAAGGCGGTTACGAAAGCCGGTCGGACAACTCGTGGTGTCCCGGACAGACCCTGACCGGGCGGGTGCTGATGACCCTGGCCGACGGTCAGGTCGCCTACCGGCTGCGTTCGTTCAGCCTGGGCGTGGCGTGAACGGAGGAAGCCCGGGATACGTGCTGCTGGAGGACGGCAGCAGATACGAAGGACTGCTCTGCGGGCCGGGAACCTCCGGCACCGGCGAGATGGTGTTCACGACCGGGATGACCGGCTACCAGGAGGCGGTCACCGACCCGTCCTATCTCGGCCAGATCCTGTGCTTCACGGCGCCGATGATCGGCAAC
>JBGUDX010000328.1:0-1701 GCA_041821645.1 Acidobacteriota bacterium | reverse complement strand
CACCCCGCCGACCTCGTCGACCGTGTCGATCAGCCCGCGCTGGAGGGCAAAAACCGACGCTTCCCCGCCGCGGCTGGCGTAGTTCTCGGGGGAGCCCTCACAAAAACCGATGACCCAGCCGCCGTTCCGGCCAGAAGCCCCGTATCCGGCGAACTCGCTCTCGAGCACCACGACGTTGAGCGAAGGGTCGGCCTTCTTCAGGTAGTAGGCGGTCCAGAGGCCGGTGAATCCTGCGCCGACGATCGCCACATCGACGCTGAGTGGACCGGTGAGCGGAGGCCGCGGGCGGGGCGGACCCCCGGTCGAACGGTGCCAGAAGCCGAGCTCACCGACGCGCATGACTCGCGATCATAGTCCCCGCAGGGAGCATCGCGGTTCAGGAGGGCGCGCATGCAGGGATGTAGAGTTGCCCGGCCGGATTCTTTCAGTCAGTGTGCCGGGGAGATTTTCATGGACAGTTCGAATCACATGAGAGAGCAATGGCCCGGCAAAGTGACCGCCGGGATCTCCCGGCTGCTGATCGGCACCGCCCTTGGCGCGATCGCGTCGCTGGCTGCTTTCCTGGTCGCGGCAACCCCGATCGCGTCGGCGGTCGATCCGCCGCCGGCGACCGGGCCGACCCCTGCCTGGCTCGAAGCCCCGGTCGTTCCCGAACTGAAGGGCACGGTCAGGAAGCGCTTCCTGCACAACGTCGAGCGGGGCCGAAACAGGAAAATCAGGGCCCGGGTCTTTGCAAAGGTCGGGGACTCGAATACCCGGTTGACCGGAGTGCTTTATGGGCTCGGCTGCGGGAAGGCCAGTCTTGACGGCCGTCAATCGTTGGCCGCGGTGATCGACCGCTACCGGCAGGTCGAGATCGAGAACGAGAACGGTATCGATGGCTGTGAGCCCGGCAACTCGTTCTCCCGGATGTCGGCCGCCGTCTCGTCGGGCTCGCTCAGCAACTGGTCTCTGGACAAGGTGTCCAGCCTGCCGAAGTCGGGCTATCCGAGTGCACCGTCAGATTGCGGGCAGGAAGAGACGCCGCTTTCCTGCGAGCTCCGGATCACCCGGCCGAGGTACGTACTGGTGATGACCGGCAGCAACGACATCAGGTTCGACCTCCTGTTCGCCGGCCACCAGCCCGGAAGCCAGCTCCCCCGTCGCCTCACCCCGGTGATCCGCACGATCCGGCGATTCGGGGCGGTGCCGGTCCTCAGCACCATTCCGCCGGCACCCCAGGGACTCCTGGCGTGGCAGTTCATCGGCGATACGAACCGGGAGGTCTGGCGGCTCTCGAGGCAGCTCCGGGTGCCGATGATCAACCTCTACCGGGCACTCATGTCGCCGGGCATGGTCAACTACGGGACCGGTCCGGACAGCGCTCACCTCGGGATCTTCGGCGAAAGCGAATTCAACCGGGTCGAGACCCCCGGGCCGACCACCTTGAGGGACTCGGTCAACTTCACCCGCGACGCACTCCGCTACGGGTCCAACCGTCGCAACCTGATCTGGCTCAAGACGCTCAGAAGGCTTGACCGGCTGGCAAGGGGAGGCTGACCGGGTCAATCCGGCGGCGCACGGACCGTTACCCGGGCTTATCGCCGGCCGGCGCGGCCGCAGGCCCGGCAGGTCCCCCTGAGGGTGATGTCGTGACTGTCGATCTCGAAGCCGTCGCGGCCGGACAGATCGTGGATCGCCCGCTCCAGCGCGGGGTCCTCG
>JBGUDX010000327.1:0-1711 GCA_041821645.1 Acidobacteriota bacterium | reverse complement strand
CGGGACCGGTACGAGTTCTACCCGGGCGCCGCGGTCGTACCCGAATCGGCCGGCCCCCGGGTCACCGGGCGCTCCTACAAGATCGCCGCAGGAGTGAGCGTGGACTCAGACAAGGCCGAGGGAGTGCTCTGGGCCGCCGGCGGCATTCCCGGCGGTCACAGCCTCTACATAAAGGACGGCCACCTGCGCTACAGCTACAACTGGGTCGGTTCCACCATGCAGGACGTGACCGCCGACGCCGGGATCACGCAGGGGGACCATGTCTACGCGGCCGAGTTCACGCTCGAGGGACCGAGCAAGGACGAAGCCATGCCGGGGGCCGAGGGAACGCTCACGCTCTACTGCGACGACGAGGAGATCGGCTCCGGCAGGATCATCACCCAGCCCGGTGCCTTCTGCCTGACCGGCGACGGCATCTGTGCCGGCCGCGACAGCTCCTCGGCGGTCACTCCGGCCTACGAGGCGCCGTACCCGTTTACCGGTGGCAAACTCGACAAGGTGGTGGTCGACGTCTCGGGCGAGCCATACATCGATCACGAGGCCGAAGTCAGGACCTGGTTCGCGATCGACTGATCGCGACCGGGACCTCAGTCCGGCCCCAGCTCGCTCTGCTTCAGCTTCGCCGTGTAGCTGTCGCGCTGGTCGTCGTCGGTGATGACCGATGAGATGAACTGATCGAGGTCGAGCTCGGGGGCGATCAGTGAGCGCACGGTCTCAAGCATCCTGGCCTCGGGCCATGCCGGGAAGGTCCGGCCGGTGGTGGCGGTGCCTTCGACGGCGATCGGACCGCCGTCCTGCTCCAGGTGGCCCTGGAGCCCGAGGAAGACCAGCAGATCCGCGGCCGTCTCGCCGTTTTCGAGGCGGCCGGTGGCGCCGGCCAGCGGGGCGAGCCTGTAGTTGACGCCGGTCCGCTCGGAGTGGTCCATGACCTTCAGCTCCCCGGCGGTCAGGCAGGTGAAGTAGCCGGCCAGCGTGGATCCGGGGGAGGGGAAGATCACGCCGGGGACGTAGCCGTGGGAGACGTGGCCCGAGTAGACCACGTCGTAATCGGGGATCTCACAGTGGATGACCGGGATCGCGACCCCGGTCTCCTCGGCGAACTTGAGTGCCAGGGCCTCGGGCGAGGAGTTCGAGCCGTAGCCGAAAACCGGGGTCCGGTCGGCCTCGGCGTAGGCCGGGTCGTTGCCGAGCGACGCACAGAGCCCGGCGAATGAGGCCGGCTCGGAATCGACGGTGAACTCGAGGTCGGCGACCCGGTTGCCACCGGGCGCGGTCAGGGGATGCAACCCCTGGTGGGTGAAGATGTACGAGTCCTTCGGCTGGCTGAACGGGTAGCGCTTGGCCCGCTCGATAAGCGCCGCAAGTTCACTCCCTGTCGCCTTCTCCGGATCCACCTCGGGCCAATTCTAGGTCAGGGCCGGTGATCGCGGCAGGGGCGATCTCGGTGACCACGGTCCCGGCCCCGGCCTTCTTCGGGGTGGCGATGGGCCTCGGGGAGACCTCGCGGGCGACCGGGGCGCTGGAGGTCCTGGCGATCAACCTGGTCCTGCTGGTCGCCTCCGGTTGGTTGACCCTGGCGATCCAGCGCTGGCTGGCCCCGCGGGAGTGAACGAGGGACGGAGGGACCCGTTCGCCCGCACGGAGCCGAAACGGTGAATTGCCCCATCAGAGGTCGGATTTAGGGGTTCTGGGAGGCATGTTTAGTCACAGT
>JBGUDX010000326.1:0-1716 GCA_041821645.1 Acidobacteriota bacterium | reverse complement strand
ACTAGCATTGACGAGCTTCCAGAGTTGTGGAATGTCTTAAAAGGAGACATGAGTTTAGTTGGTCCGAGGCCATTGTTAGTTGAGTATTTGGACAGGTATACTCCGGAACAAGCAAGAAGACACGAGGTCAAGCCGGGAATCACCGGATGGGCCCAGGTCCAGGGCCGGGCCGGCATCCCCTGGGAGGAGCGGATCGAACTCGACATCGAGTACGTCGACAACCGTTCGCTGCGGCTCGATCTCGAGATCCTCCGGCGCACGGTCTGGCTGACCGCGACCGGCCAGGGGCTTGCACCTGATTGATCGGATACGAGGCGACGACGTCTTACGGCTAGGCTCTGCCGGTGAAGATCGCCGAGATCATCTCCTCCGGGCGACCCGTCTTTTCGGTCGAGTTCTTCCCCCCGAAGACCGGGGAGGGCCGGGACCAGCTGCTCGAAGCCGCCCGGGACCTGGCCGGTCTCGACCTGGACTTCGTCTCGGTCACCTATGGCGCCGGCGGATCGACCCGCGAGGGTACGGTCGACATCACAACAGCCTTGAAGGAAGAGATCGGGCTCGAGGTGATGGCCCACCTGAGCTGCGTGGGCGAATCGAGAGAGGGCCTGGCCGGGACCCTCGACCGGCTCGAGGGATTGGGAATCGACAATGTCTTCGCCCTGCGTGGCGACCCGCCGCGGGGCCAGGCCGAATTCGTCCAGCCCGAGGGCGGTCTCGGCAGCGCAGCCGAACTGACCGGGTTCATCACCGGCCGGTACGGGTTTTCGGTCGGCGGAGCCTGCTTTCCCGAGGTCCATCCCGAGGCGCCCGATCTGGAAACCGACCTGACCTACCTCAAGACCAAGGTAGACGCGGGTGCCGAGTTCCTGATCACCCAGCTGTTCTTCGACAACCGCAGCTACTTCGATTTCGTCGATGCGGCCAGGGCCAGGGGGATCACGGTCCCGATCCTTGCCGGAATCATCCCGGTCACCGGCTACGCCCACACCAAGCGGATCTGTGATCTCTGTGACGCGAGCATCCCGGCCGAACTCGAACAGGCGATGCTGGCGGCCGAGGGCGACCCTGAAGCCGAGTTCAACCTGGGGGTCGCCTATGCGGCTCAGCAAAGCGCCGAACTGGTCGCCATGGGAGCCCCCGGAATCCATTTTTACGCGCTCAACAAAGCACCCGCGACCAGGGCGGTCCTGGGAGCGCTACGGGCGGCTCAACCCTGGCGAGGCGCCCGGGGGCGGACCACCCGGTCATGAATGACTCCGGTTCCGGTGGGCCGGGCCGCGACAAACCCACGCCGCTCGGCTACCTGATCGGCCTGGCGATGGCCGCGGCGATCATCGGCGGGCTCTATCTGGCGTTCACTGCCGGGGGCGGTGATGATGACGGCGGCGCCGCCCACATCGCAACGTCGACCGGCAGCACCAACGGTCTCGCCCCGGACGATCGCGCCGGCACGGTCCCGCCACCGGCCCGGGCCACGATCAGCCCTCCACCATCCATTGTATCACCAGGCAGGGGACTCGTCAATAGCGATTTGTACCGGCCACCGGCCCGTGTTCGCCTGGTTCCCCTGGTTCCCAAACTCAGTTTGGCAACCAGGCGTCGAGTTGGGAACCAGCCATTCTATCGACTGACACCTGAACGTCTACGCGCTAGATTTGTGGCAGCCTCCGGCCCGTGTTATCCTGCCATCAATGAAACAGCTGGCTGACGGCGCCC
>JBGUDX010000325.1:0-1723 GCA_041821645.1 Acidobacteriota bacterium | reverse complement strand
CCAGGTTGAAGATGATCAGGACCCAGGCGACCTCAGTGATCCCGGTGTCGAACTGGCGGAAGATCTCCGGCAGGGCGAGCACGACGATCGAGGAGTCGGCCAGAATCAGGCCCACGGCCCCTGCCAGGGCCACGGTGCGGAGCTTCATCAGTAGCCCAGCTCGAGATCGTAGATGTGGCGGTATTCACGCTGCTTCTCGAGCACGGACCTGACGTAGGCCCGGGTCTCATCGAAATCGATGTCTTCGAGCTTCATCGACGAGCCGCCCCAGCTGTCGGCGTTTCCCGGTCCGGCGTTGTAGGCCGCCAGCGCCGCGATCTGGTCGCCGTCGAACCGGTCGAGCAGGTGGCGCAGATAAAAAGTCCCGTAGCGGATATTGAGATCCGGATCGCTGAGATCGTCGAGTTCGAAATCGGTTCCGCCGCTCAGTTTCTCGATTTCCATGGCGGTCTCCGGCGTGATCTGCATCAGTCCGCGGGCCCCGGCCTTCGAGGTCTGGTCACTGAAGCGTGACTCGGAGTAGATCACCGCCGCGATCAGCGCCGCATCGACATCCTTATCTTCGGACTGCTGCCGAATCACGTTCTCGTGCCGCAGCGGCAGGGTCACTTCCTGGATCCCCTTCTGGAAGACATCGGCCAGCAGCACGACGGCGAGCACGGCTACCACCAGCAGCCCGAACAGGACCAGGAGCGCCCTGCCCGGCCCGGATTTCCGGCGGGACGGTGGGGCCGACCGGCGCCGGCGTTTGGCTGAGGCTGAGGATGACTTGGAAGACATACTTCTCGTACCGGTAGAGGTTAGTCATGGCCTTCGGTCGTCAGGCCGGCCCGGAGCTCGCCGAGCAGGCCCTCCAACCGGGCTTCGAGCTGTTCACGGGTGCCGTCGTTCTCGATCACGCGGTCGGCCCGGCCGGCCTTTTCGCTCTGCGTGAGCTGACGGACCTCCCGGCCCTCGATCCCGACCTGGCCGCGCGAGCGGGCACGCTCACGCCGGGTTTCTTCCCGCGCGGTGATCGCCACGGTCAGGTCAAAGCGGTCGGCCATCTCGCCCTCGAAGAGCAGCGGCACCTCGATCACGGCGAACTCGGTCTCCGGATCGAGGCTCGACACCCAGGTGCCGATCTCACCCTGAACCAGCGGGTGGACCTGCCGCTCGAGCCAGGCGAGCTCGTCCGGATCGTTGAAGACCCGGGAGCCGACCGCGGCCCGGTCGACGACGCCACCGCTGCAGATCTCTTCGCCCCAGCGCTCGACCAGTCGCCCGAGAAGCGGCTCGCGGTCTAGCAGGTCATGCACGATCGCGTCTGACGAAATCGCGGCGGCACCGAGCCGGCCGAAGGCCGCGAGTGCCTCTGACTTCCCGGCAGCCACGCCCCCGGTCAGCCCGATGGTTAGGACTGCTCGTCTCCCTCTGAGGAAGCGCCGGCGTCAGCGTCACTCGCATCAGCCCCGGCAGCCTCGGCGTCGGCAGCCTCGGCTTCCGGCTCACCGGCGGCCTCTTCCGGGGCCTCGGCTTCAGGCTCTTCGGCGGCTTCCGCAGCCGGCTCCTCGGGGGCATCGGCTTCCGGCTCTCCGGCGGCATCGGCGGCCGGTTCGTCGGTCGCGTCCTCCGGTACTTCCGCGGATCCGGATTCATCGCCGGCCTCAGAGGTGAAGACCTCCTCGGACAGCTCGAGATCCGGCCCGCCCTCTTCCTCGCTCGGGTCTGAGGCGGCTTCGAT
>JBGUDX010000324.1:0-1732 GCA_041821645.1 Acidobacteriota bacterium | reverse complement strand
CCGGTGATCGTTCTCGCGATGCGCATGGCTTTGGGGGATGGGTCGACCGAATGAAGGGAGACGTCAGTTCCCGCGATGATCTCCGCACAGACGCGACTGAAAATCCCCGCGCCCCAATCCCAGCGTTCGGGCCGATCGGGATCCCAGTGTCGAGGATCTGAACCGGGCGCTGACGGAGCTGTTCGCGTCTTGGCTGCTGCTTCGATTCGACCTCTGATCGGGCACTAGCGGCTCTGACACCCTCTCAGCACCGGCCCAGGACAACACCCCCGGGACCCCGCGACCGCTTCGGCAGGAGCTGCCCGGTATCGATCAGACGTCGATCAACACGGTGACCGGACCGTCACCGGTGATGTCCACCTTCATCTCGGCCCCGAAGCGGCGGGTCCGCGGCTATCAGGTCTGCGACAAGTGGCTCAGGGATCGCTCAGCGAAGAAGGGAAAGCCTGCGCGGCCGCTGACCGCCGAGGACCTCGCTCAATACCACTGCATCGTCATCGCCTTGCGGGAAACTGTCCGAATCATGCGTGAGATAGACGACGCGGTCGACGCACATGGCGGCTGGCCGGTTTCATTTCAAGCGGATGTAGACGCACAAACCTGAGGCACTGTCACATTTCGCTCGAGATCCTTGGGGCCGTCGATGAGGTGGTCCATCCGCTTGGCCCGATTGACCAGGCCGTGGTTGATCTGGGTGAGGAGTACTGGATGCCGGACAAACCGCGCATAGTTGGTGTTGTTCTGGAGAGTCCTCTTCCTCAATTGCCCGAAGAGAATGCTTGTGCGGGCGCTGGCACTGCTCGATGAGCTTGAGTTCGCTGTCGTTGAGGGCACGACCGTTGAGGGATGGCCGCAGGCTGCATCCGTTCAGGAAACGTACTGCTGATCTTCACGCGGACCCCGGCTGGACTCTCCGCTCGGACATTCGAGCCAGACGGCGGCCAAGTCCGGGCACTCGCTGCTAACTGGCGCGTAGGGGCAGCAACCTCAGACAACCCACCACGGCCCACAGGAGGTTCGTTCCCGGGAGCTGCCGCGCCCGCTTTGATAACCGCTCTCCTTTCTGAAGCAAGGATCGGGCTCGATTGTGAGCCGAAGCGGACCTAGCCATAGTCTTGCCGTTGGGCGAGTGATCCTCCCCTCAAAGAGTCGACACGGGTTTCTGGAATCCTCCGGCGTGAAGGAGGATCGAATGCCCAGCAAGTATCCAACAGAGGTTCGTCGTCAGGTGACCGAGCTAGCTCGGTCAGGCACCCGCGCAAAACAGCTCGCCGAGACTTTCGGCATGAGCCAGGCGACCATCTACAACTGGATCAAACAAGACAAGATCGATCACGGAGAGATCGACGGCCTGAGCACCAACCAGCAGGTCGAACTCGCTGCCGCCAAGAAGCGCATCCGCCAGCTCGAGACCGAACTGGCCGTCGCCCGAAAAGTGAACGAAGTTTTCCTGCGAGAAGGCGTCTCCCCAAAAGGCTCTTCCCGGTGATTGAGGCTCTGACCGGGCAGGGAATCGATGTTCGCCACGCCTGCCGCGTCCTCGGGGTCTCCCGAGGTGGCTACTACCGCTGGAAGGATCGGCCGATCTCAAAGACGGGGCTTCGCCGGATCTGGCTGGCGAAAGAGATCATCGAGATCCACAAGCAGTCCCACGGCACCTACGGAGTTCCGAGAGTGACCGCGGAGCTTCGGTTCGGCCGGGGTGTTCCGATCGGGCAGAACACAGTTCGCT
>JBGUDX010000323.1:0-1735 GCA_041821645.1 Acidobacteriota bacterium | reverse complement strand
CCCCTGGCTGAGCATCTGGTTTCCACCGGCGATGCCCGGGGATGGCTGGTCATTGATGTGGGCCACGCTGGAGAGGTCTGCGGCGGGGATCAGCTCGGCCGGGGCGGCGGCGGAGATCTCTGCCCTGGCCAGCATGGCTTCTCTTGCCCCTTCCTGGATGTCGAGTGATGCGAGCAGATCGACGGCCGACATCGGACTGTCGCCCGGCAGTCCGTCCAGCGCCCGGTCGAGCGCCTCGACCGCCGAATCGAGGGCCGACCGGTCGGTGCCGATCCCCCCGCGCGGCTCTCGTCTGCCGTAGCGCACGCCTTTGTCCCAGAGGCCGATCCCGAGATCAGAGGCCAGCGATCGCACCTCGGAATTTCCGGGCAGGATGAACTCGGCGCCCATCTCGGCCACCGCACCCCCGGGCAGCGGCACTGACCAGGTTCGGCCGCCCACCCGGTCGCGGGCTTCGATGACCTCCACGTTCCAGCCTTCGCTGTCCAGTGAGGCGGCGGCGGTCAGTCCGGACAGTCCGGCACCGATGATGATCGCGTTGGAGGGCTGCTCCACTCTTATCTCCTTTGCCTCTGTCCGGTTGCTCAGGGTTGGTCGAGGAGCGCAACGACCCGGGCCGGCGCCGCGCTTCCTCCGACGATCGGCAGCGGCAGGCAGGAAACGGTGAAGCCGGTCGGCGGCAGCCGGTCGAGGTTGACCAGCCGTTCGATCTGCGAATAGGGCAGGTCGGCCTGGTGGGCCGCCCAGAAGATCCCCTTTTCACCCTTCTCCTGGGCTTCCTGGGCCTGCATCCAGAGTGGCCGGTCCCAGCCCCAGGCATCGATGCCCATAACCCGGACCCCCTGCTCGTAAAGCCACTCAGTCGCGGCGGCCGAGACTCCGGGCCCGTGGGCCATGTATTCCGGGGTCTCGACCCAGCGGTCGCAGCCGGTACGGACCAGCACGATGTCGAGCGGCCGGAGATCATGCCCGGAGCGCTCGAGCGCCTGCTCAATGTCAGGCACTTCGATCACCTCTCCGTCGGCGCGACCATCGAAATCGAGCACGACGCCGGGATTGACGAACCATTCGAGTGGCAGTTGCTCGATCGTCCGGGCCGGTTCACCGCCGATCTTCGAGTTGTAATGCCAAGGGGCGTCGACGTGGGTCGAGTTGTGGGTCCCCAGCCGGGTGATGAAGTCATTGGCCCAGCCTTCGCCGTCGCGAAGCAGATCCGGGCCGACGCCGAACAGCTCTCTGATCACGGCGGCTCCTTCTTCATGGCCGGAGTGCTCGATCTCGGTCCGCAGAACGTCCGGCGTGCCTTCGGGGCTCGAGACGATCGGGGCAGAGAGGTCGACTATCTCCATGGCCTGACTATAAGGCCGGACCTGCCGGATACGATCCGGGACGATGCCTTCGCCCCCAGACGCAACCAGCGCCATTCCGAGCCAGGTGCTCAAACGAGCTACGGCGGCCGCTGTCGTCCTGCTGTCGTGGTTCATCCGTCTGCTTGCGGCCCTGCCGGATCGCCTGCTCCTGCTGGTCTTCGGCCGCCCCCCGGATCAGGCCGCGGGCCTGCGGGCGGACGCCTGGGTGATGGCGAAGCTCACCGACCTGGTCGAGAAGGACCCGTACCGGTATACGGCACCGCAGGCCCGGCTCGAACTCGAACTTATGGCCAGCGCGGCCGCCGCCCCGCCGCCACCCGCCTGTGAGACCGAAGACTTCGTCCTGGAAATGGGGCGCCGGGGTC
>JBGUDX010000322.1:0-1755 GCA_041821645.1 Acidobacteriota bacterium | reverse complement strand
GGCCAACCCGGCCATGAAGTCCCGGCGGGCCGCCCCGCCCTCGGCGGTAATCACGCCGATCCGGCGAGGCAGGATCTGTCGGCTGAGCAGTTTCTGGGGCTCGAACAGTCCCTCCTTCTCGAACTGACCCCGCAGTGCGGCCAATCGGGCCAGGAGATCGCCTTCGCCGGCCGGACGCAGTGCGGTGACCCTGAAGCTGAACGCCGGCGACGCGTTCTTGCCGCCGACGTAGTAGTCCGGCCCTCCCCGGGCGATGACCAGAGCGCCGTCCCGGAGTACTCCGGGATCGAGGTTCAGCTTCTGCAGATCGTTCTTCCACATCGCGCACGGGACGCCGCCGCTCTCGTCACGCAACTGGAAGTAGTGCTGGACCCTGCTCTTGCCGGCCCCGACCACTTCTCCGGTGATGGTTACCCGGGGCAGCCCGCGGAACTCCTGGACCAGACCGGCGGCATACTCGCCGACCGGAATCGGCAGCGGTTCGCCTGGCTCAGCGCCACCGGTCACGGGGTCTTCATCGGCCGGATCGACCGGCAGCCGCTCTTCCATGCGGAGAGGATGACAGCCCGGGGCGACACGAACGGGGCGCGGCGGACTGCCGGAACCGACCCGGCGGCGGAACCCGGACTCAGCCGGCCGGCTTCTCCTGCCACTCGCAGGCCCATTCCCGGAGACCCTGGATCGTCGGCTTGAGCGATTCGCCCTTCTCGGTCAGCCCGTAGGACACCCGAACCGGAAAGCCGTCCTCGACCGTCCGCTCCATCAACCCGGCCTCCTCGAGCTCCCTCAGGCGCTGTGAAAGCAGGCGATCGGAAAGCCCGGGAACGGCTCGTTTGAGCTCGGCATAGCGAAGGGGTCCTTCGCCCAGGGCCCAGATGATCGCTCCGCTCCAGCGCTTGCCGATCAGCTCGATGGCCGCATGAAAGTGCGGGCAAACCTCCGACAGGTTCGGCCTTTCCGGGCCGCCGTCGGCAGCATTCCGCTCAGCAGTAGTCCCGCTCACCGTCCTCTGAGCTTACAAAACCGGCCACCCGGGGATCCCGAATCAGTCAGGCTGCAGGCCGGATCACCGCGCACACGGGCCGGTGTCCACCTCGCCGGAAGCACCCCTGACGACCCGTCGGACCACCCGGTTCGGGATCGCCAGTCCGCCGGAAGGACCCTCGGTCGTCGCCGCAAAGACGGTTCCCAGAACCCGACCCTGGGTATCGACCAGCGGGCCGCCGGAATTGCCGCGGCGGACCCTTCCCCTCAGGGTCAGCATGAGCCGGGCCACCGGTCCCGATCCGTATGCGTCCTCGCCAAAGATCTTGCCGGTGGTCCCGGCGCGGGCCGGGGAGAGGGTCAGCGGGCCGTCATTCGGATACCCGATCACCGCGGCCGGAGAGTCAGCCTCGGTCGATTTCAGCATCGCCAGGGGCTTCGAGTCGATATCGGCGGCCAACACGGCCAGGTCGTTTCGAGGGTCATAGGCGATCGGCACAGCCGTAGCGATCTCCCCGTCCGGGGTCTCGACGCGGGTATCGCTCTGCCCGGCAACCACGTGGGCGTTGGTCACCACGGTGTCCGGCGCGACGACCCAACCCGAGCCCATCACGCCCACTCCGCAGGCGGTGCCGACCACCCTGACGACTGAAGATCCCGCTTTCCTGATCTGTTCCTGATCTACGGTGACGGTCGCCGGGTTTGAGATAGGGCCCGGGGAGGTCGCCACCCTGGGCACCGGATCAATCCTGTGCAGCGCCTGAATCAACG
>JBGUDX010000321.1:0-1760 GCA_041821645.1 Acidobacteriota bacterium | reverse complement strand
GGTCGCGGTGGCGACTTCGCGAACGAGCTGGGAGCCCTGGTTCTCGAAGACGTCCTCGACCTCGATCTCGCGGGCGATGGTGACACCGTCGTTGGTGATGGTCGGGGCGCCGAACTTCTTGTCGAGCACGACGTAACGACCCTTGGGGCCGAGGGTGACCTTGACTGCATCGGCTACGGCGTCAACGCCGGCCTGCAGCGACCCTCGGGCTTCTTCTGCGAACTTCAGCTCTTTGTGAGCCATCTTTCTCTAATACCTCCTGAAAGCTTGTGTTTGGGGTGCTTACTGAACCTTGGCGAGGATGTCCGACTCCCGCAGGACGAGCACTTCGTCGCCCTCCACGGTCAGTTCGGTCCCGCCGTACTTGGAATAGAGGACCTCGTCGCCTTCGCTCACATCGAGCGGGCGGCGGGTTCCGTCTTCGGCCACGGCGCCGTCTCCGACTGCCAGGACCGTTCCCTTCTGGGGCTTCTCCTTGGCCGTTTCGGGAAGGACGAGTCCACTCGCAGTGGTCTCTTCTTCCTCGACCGGCTTGACGATCAGCCTGTCCCCGAGGGGCTTCAGCTTCATTCGTATACCTCCGTTGTGATTATCTTGAGTAAGTGGGCTTTTCGGCATCAGAACTGGCCGATACCGTTGGCACTCTCATACCGTGAGTGCCAAACCTCGCTGAACGATACAGGTTCGGCGCCTTGAGTCAAGCCCCCGGGCCGGGATTCAGTCGGACTCGGCGCTGAAGCCGCGGATCTCGCAGCCGAGGTGGCCGGCCAGCCCTTCCGCCCCGCCCTCCATCACGTGATCGTGGCCCCTGACGAACAGCGGCCGGGCGACCGGGACCAGGGCGGTCATCCATTTCCGGGTCGGGCTCACTTCCCACCTGAAGCAGACCGTTGTCCAGTCGGAGGCGGCGGTCAGGTCCCAGCTGCCGAAACCCTCGAGATCGCCACTGGCGATGCCCTTCAGACGGTTCGGCTCGATTCGCTCGACCGCCTCGATCGCGATCTCGAGGCTGTAGCCGAGCGGAGCCTGCCAGCGTGAAATCGCCTTCTGCCCGATCCCGTCCAACCCTCCCCGCTGCTCTTCTTCGACATCGCTCAACCCGGGCCACCAGGCCGGCCACCGCTCGAAGTCGACCAGGGCATCCCAGACCGCCGGAAGCCCGGCCTGCAGGTCCCACCGGGACAGGAAACGAAAGGAGGGGCCGGCTTCAGGCCCGGCGGGTACGGCTGCCGCTCCGGGTGCCATCGCCCCGCCCGATCAGTTGGTCGAAGGGACGACGCCGAACCCGGCCGGTCCCGGCTCGACCACCTGCGAGAAATGGACGACCGTGACCAGGTGGTCGGATTCGATCTGGCGGTCGTAGATCTGCTCCAGGAAACGGCGGGTCTCATCGACCCGGCGGAACTCGGGGTTGTCACGCTCGATGTCGCGTGGCGAGAGCTCGGACAGACATTTGA
Organism: Acidobacteriota bacterium; assembly: GCA_041821645.1. Taxonomy (GTDB): domain Bacteria; phylum Actinomycetota; class Thermoleophilia; order Solirubrobacterales; family 70-9; genus 67-14. The sequence goes on along the minus strand of JBGUDX010000321.1, from coordinate 303 downwards.
CTTCAACCTCGTCGATGATCGCCGAGAAGATCTTCTCCCGCCGCGAATGCCGGGAGCCGACCGTCACCCAGACGACCTGGCTGCGCTCGTACTTGGCCGACTTGTCACCCAGACGGATCGTCGCGGTCTTGCGGCCGCGCCGGAGCTGGTCGACGAACAGCGGCGAGTAGAAGTTGAGTGCGTAGAGGCCCGATGCCATATGACCTCAGAATATGTAGTTACTGAGCTTTTCGGGTTCGAGGACCGTGACCTGGCCGCGACCGGCCCGGACCACCCCGGACCGTTCCAGCTCAGCCAGGAAGC
>JBGUDX010000320.1:0-1761 GCA_041821645.1 Acidobacteriota bacterium | reverse complement strand
GCGCTCAGGTCAGGATCGGTGAGGGTGCCTTCGGTGCTGTGGAAGACGATCTGGATCGAGTCGCCGGAGCGGGCTGGAAACTGCTCCTCGAGCAGCGTCAACGCCTGCTCGGAGTCGGAATCGGGAAGCTCGAAGTTGGTCGAGAAGTCCTCACCGGCGGCCCCGGCGGCCATCACGCAGACGACGAGCGCCGCGATCCAGACCGCAAAGGTGAGGCGGCGGTGGCGAATACAGAGTGAGGCGATCTGGCGGATTTCGCTTTCCTTTCAGCTCGGTTCGACCAGACTCAGGGCCCGCTTAAAGCACGGAACCCCGACCGGGCGCGCCAGGGCGCGGCCGATGCTACTTCTTGCCCTGCTTCCAGGTCAGGCTCTTCTGCTTGCCGATCTTGGCCCGCAGCTTGCCCTTGCCCTTGAGCTTGGTGACGGTCTTGAAGACATCGCCGGCGCCGACCATCTTCTTCTTGATCGTCTTGAATCCGCCCTTGCCGGACTTGTTGACCTGGATCGCGACCTGGCCGCTCTTCGGTGCCCGGCCCCAGATCAGGACCTTCCTCTTCGACCTGCGGTCACCGACCAGCGGGAAGCTGAACCCGGTCAGGGACGGCTTCGGCTTGCCATTCTCGAAGTAGATCCCCGACTGGAAGGGAAGGCTCTTGTCGTCGCCGAGCTGGTAGAGCATCGCCAGCTCCACCCTGTCCTGCCAGTTGCGGTACAGCGCCTCCGATATGTACGCGGCCTGCTCACGCAGCGAGGGGATCTTCTTGCCCGTCTTGGGCGGGTTGGAGTGCCACCAGAACTCGGTGTTCCAGACCGGATGGCTGCTTGGGCCCCCGACGTTGCCGACCGACTCGGCTTTGCGCAGCATCGTCACGATCTCACTCATCTCGGCGATCCCGGCGTCATCCTTCCCGGCCGGGGCCTGCGGCTCCCGATCGGCGTTGATCGGGTGATGGCTGAGCACGTCGAATTTCGCCTTGACCGCACAGCCGTAGGGCTTCAGGTTCTTCTTTCCGAGGCAGAACATGTCGCGGAGGAACTCCAGCGGGCCGATCCGCGCCTTCCCCTGCGGACCACCATCGCTGCCGATCGGCGAGAGCGAGCCGGCGACCACCTGTGCGTCGGGCTGAACGGTGTGGATGCCGTCGTAGAACTGGTTCAACATCAGCCTGTAGTGATTCGGGCTGGTGTTGTTGCCTGCCTCGGTCTGAGGGGTGAGGAAGGCGGCGAGGTTGCTCTCATTCCAGGCCTCGAAGGCGGAAACCTGGGGCAGCTTCTGGCCGGGGTTGAGCGGATCGTCGAAGTTGCCGCTGTAGCGGGCGCCGAGCGCCTCGCCACAGCCCTGGCAGGCCCGATGGCCAGACGTCAGCGTGTTCGAACGCTCGGTGCGGGCCTGGGTCGAGCGCTGTTCGGGGTCGAGCAGCCGGTTTCCGACCACGAAGGTCCCGGTCTGGTAGCCCTTGATCTTCTGTTCGGCCATTCCGTCCGCCTCCCTCAGTGCGAGTCCGATGCGACCGTGCCGATGTCGCGGAGAATGTTTTCGGCGTGAGGCCCAGGATTGCGACCGCTCTCGGTGCGGCCGATCTCGCGCTCGACCACGTCCTTCTTCAGGTCGAGGAAGTGGAGACCGCCCGGCTCGAGGTCGCCTTCGAGCACGGCCTTAAAGGGCTGCTCGTTTTTCCATGCGGGATGCAGCGGTGCCAGTTCCTTAACGCGGTCGAGTGCAAATGCGAGCTGAACATAAATGGGGTGCGAAGCCCAC
>JBGUDX010000319.1:0-1775 GCA_041821645.1 Acidobacteriota bacterium | reverse complement strand
ACATAGCGCTCGGTGAACGGCCCGGCGTCGGGATCGCTGTGGCGCAGGCGGGTTATCCCGTGGTTGAGCAGACGCCCATCGGGCGCCAACAGGCCCCTGAGCTGAGCGGCGTAGAGGTCGATGTTCTCGACCCCGACGTGCTCGACCATCCCGATCGAGGCGATCTTGTCGTAAGGCCCGTCCGGAACTTCTCGATAATCCTGAATCCGGACCTCGCATCGATCGTCCAGCCCGGCTTCGGCGATCCTCTCGCGGGCCATCGCCGCCTGCGCTTCGGAAAGGGTCACCCCAACCGTCTCAACCCCGTAATTCGCGGCCGCGTGCATGATCAGCGAGCCCCATCCACAGCCGATGTCCAGCATGCGCTCGCCCGGTTTGAGGTCGAGCTTGCGGCAGATCAGGTCCAGTTTGCGGGTCTGGGCATCCTCGAGCGAGTCCTCGGGGGAGGTGAAGTAGGCGCACGAATAGACCATCGTCGGACCGAGGATCATCCGGTAGAAATCGTTCGAAATGTCGTAGTGGTACTGGATCACTTCGCGGTCGCGGCGCAGGGAATGCAGCCGCCCGGCCGGCCGGGCCTCGGAAGCGGGCGGTTTGGGCGGGGGGACCTTGATCAGGCCGAGCCGGGCGGCGATCTTGACGGCCTCCAGTTTTTCCCTGATCGAGAAGTCGAATCCATAGAGCCGGGACCCGGCGGCCATGACCCGGTAGAGATCGCCCTCGAGCTCGACATCACCGGCCACCCAGGCCCTGGCGATTCCGAGCTGGTCGGGCCGCGAAACAGCGTAGGTCAGAGCCCGGCTGTTCTTCAGGACGATCGTATCGGCGGCATCCCCGGCTCCTCCCGGTCCGAACTCGCTGCCGTCCCAGAACCGTACTGCGGCGGGCAGGGGACCGGTCATTCTTGCCTCGGCGCTCCTGACCAAGTCGGCGAACCTGTCGGCGATGCCCCCGGTGCTGTACATGGGGCCAGAATAGCCAACCCGACACACGCCGCGATGTCGTCGCGGGGCGGCTACCGGGGGGAGTAACTGCTACCGTGCCGCGAATCGGGCCGGGAGGAGATCCGGCGAGGCGTCATACGTGGAGGAATCAATGCCGACAGGCACAGTTAAGTGGTTCAGTGACGAGAAGGGCTTCGGGTTCATCACGCCCGACGATGGTTCGAAGGACGTTTTTGTCCACCACAGCGCAATCCAGGCGGACGGTTTCCGTACCCTGGTCGAAGGCGCCAAGGTGAACTACGAGTCCGAGGACGGACCCAAGGGTCCGGCGGCGGCTTCGGTCGAGGCGATCTAGCCCGAGCCGATAGACCGGCTGCGCCGAAACGCCCGCCATCCGGCGGGCGTTTCGCGTTCCGGGGCCGGCGCCCGCCGGCGTTTCAGTCCCCGTACACCTCGCTCTTGATCAGGGTGATCGAACGGATCACCGAATCGAGAAAAGGCTCGATCTCCTCCACCAGGCGGCCATATTCGGCTTCTCCCTCTTCGGTGATCGAATAGAACCGCCGCGTCCGTTTGTCGGGGTGCTCCCAGTCGCCTTCGATCATGCCCCTGCTTTCGAGGTCCCGCAGCAGCGGGTACATCGTGTTCGGGTTGACCGAGACCACCCCCTGGGTCATCGACTCGATCGCCTCGATCAGGTGGTTGCCATACGAAGGTTCACTCCTGATCAGGTGCAGGACCAGCAGGGGGAACAGGTCCCGCCGGCGCATCTCCCCGCCGAACACGTCCGACGCCCGCCCGCCACCACGCTTGGGCCGCGCCGGCTTGGCC
>JBGUDX010000318.1:0-1796 GCA_041821645.1 Acidobacteriota bacterium | reverse complement strand
CGATGGGATCGACGGCCACGTCGCAGAGTGGCGGTGTCCCGTCGCCAACGGCTTCGCCGTTGTACAGCATCGGGGCTTCGTCCTTTTCCCCTTCGCCGATGATGACGACGCCGTCGACGTCGATGGTCGACAGCGTGTGACGCATGGCATCGACCGCGGCCTGGTCCGGGTACTGGGCCAGTACCGAGACGACCTTGAGCGGATGAATCTGCTCAGCGGTCATCGGCCGCTCCGTCGCTGCCGTGGCGGGTCAGGTAGTCGCGGATGTCGAAGTCCGAACCGGATCCGGGCCCTTCCCCGGTCTCCGCGCCCGATCCGTCCCCGATCCCGTCAAGCACCTGCTCGGCGAACGGGCCTCCGACCGGGTCGGGCCCGGTCACTCCGGTCACGGTGCCGAGTCCGGGCGGCACGGCGGCCCCGTTTTCGAAGTCGATGCCGCAGGAGCCCTGCTCGACAAAGGCCTCCGGCGTGGCCTCGCCGTGGCGCTTCGGTACCACGTAGCGGTCGTCGTAGTCGGCGATCGCGACCATGCGGAACATGTCCTCGAGCTCCTCCGGGCTCATGCCGGCATCGAGCGCGATCTGCGGCTCGGCCCTGCCGTTCACGTTGGTCTCCCGCATGTAGCGGCGCATCGCCAGCAGGCGCTCGAGCGACTTGCGGACCGGGGCGGTATCACCGGCGCTGAGGAAACCGGCCAGGTACTCCATCGGGATGCGCATCCGGTCGATCGCCGCGAACACGCCCTCGGCCTCACCGCCCTCCCGGACCAGCTCGGCCCCGAGGGTTTCGAGCGGTGACAGCGGCGGCACGTACCAGACCATCGGCATGGTGCGGTACTCGGGATGCAGCGGCAGGGCGATCCGCCACTCCTTGGCCATCATGTAGACCGGCGAGTTGGCCGCGGCGTCGATCCAGTCGGACGGGATACCGTCGCGGAGCGCCTGCTCCCGGATCTCCGGGTCGTTCGGATCGAGGAACAGGTCGAGCTGAGCCTCGAGCAGGTCGGTCTCGTCGGGCACCGAGGCGGCCGCCTCGACCCGGTCGGTATCGATCAGGACTATGCCCAGGTGGCGCAGCCTCCCGACGCAGGTCTCCGAGCAGACGGTCGGCAGGCCGGCCTCGATCCTCGGGTAACAGAAATTGCACTTCTCGGCCTTGCCCGACTCCCAGTTGAAGTAGACCTTCTTGTAGGGGCAGCCGGAGACGCAGAAGCGCCAGGACCGGCAGGCCTCCTGGTCGACCAGCACGATGCCGTCCTCTTCCCGCTTGTACATCGCGCCCGACGGGCAGGATGCGACGCAGGACGGGTTTACGCAGTGCTCGCAGATCCGCGGCAGATACATCATGAACGCCTGCTCGAACTCGGTCTTCACTTCATTTTCGAGCTTGCGGAAGTTGGGGTCGTTGGCGGCGCCATGCAGCGAGCCGGCCAGGTCGTCCTCCCAGTTCGGGCCCCACTGCAGGTCGAGGTTCTCGCCGGTCAGCTGCGACTTCGGCCGCGCGGTCGGCTGGTGCTTGCTTGCCGGGGCCGAGATCAGGTGGTCGTAGTCGTAGGTCCAGGGGTCGTAGTAGTCGTCGAGCTTCGGCAGGTCCGGGTTCCAGAAGATGTTGGCCAGCTTCTTGATCGGCCCGCCCGCCTTCAGCTTCAGCCGGCCCCTGCGGTCGAGCTTCCAGCCGCCGTTCCACTTGTCCTGGTCCTCGTAGTCGACCGGGTATCCCCGGCCCGGCTTGGTCTCGACGTTGTTGAACCAGGCATACTCGGTGCCGCGCCGGTTGGTCCAGACGTTCTTGCAGGT
>JBGUDX010000317.1:0-1798 GCA_041821645.1 Acidobacteriota bacterium | reverse complement strand
GATTCAGGCCCGGGGGCGGTCGGGGTAGATCTCGTCGATCGTGGTCAGCGCGGTGTAGGGCGCGTCCGCGGCGGCGGCGATCTTCTCTCCGCCGCCGGCCAGCCGGTCGACCAGACTGAGCACGGCCGCGATCTCGAAGCCTTCATCGCGGATCCGTTCGATCGCCGAGACCGTCGAGCCGCCGGTCGTGACCGTGTCCTCGACCACCAGCACCCGGTCGCCGGGTTCGGCTCCGCCTTCGACCCAGCGCTGCAGACCGTGGGCCTTGCGTTCCTTGCGGACGAAGAACCCGACCAGGTCCTCGCCCTCCGGCGCCGCGATTGCGGCGCAGGCCAGAGGGATCGCCGCCATGACCGGCCCTCCCACCGCGGTTGCCCGAACCTCTTTCGCGCGGCCTGCGATCAGGGTTCCGGCCGTCTTCAGCCCCTCCGGGCGCATCACGGTCCGTCTGGCGTCGATGTAGTAGGACGCCTCGGCCCCGCTGGAGAGGGTCACCTCACCCAGCACCAGCGAGTGCTCTTTCAGCAGTTCGATCAGCCTGGCCCGGACAGCTTCGGAGTCGCTCATGGCGGTGATCCTACGGGCTGCGTCGTGATCCACGGGCCGCCCGCGGCGGTACTCATGAGTTCAGCGCGATCAGGGCGATCCCGTTGTTCAGGGCGTGCATGCCGATCGGGGCCCAGATCGAGCCTGACTTCTCATAGACGACCGCGAAGATCACGCCGAGCGCGACCAGCGGTCCCACCGCCGACCAGCCAGTCGAGTAGTGCAGCACCCCGAAAACGATTCCGGCCGCCAGTGACGCCGACCAGAGTGGCAGCCGGGTTCTGATTCCGCCGAACAGCATCCCCCTGAACAGGACTTCCTCCGAGATCGGTGCCGCGATCCCGATCAGCAGGATCTGGACCCAGATCGGGCCGAAATCTCCGGCGATGTCGTCCTGTTCCGGGGTGCCGATCACGATCGAATAAACGATCAGGAATACGAGGTAGCTGACAATCCCGATCCCGACCCACTTGAGAGTGTTGCCGATCCTGAACCGGACGAATCCGAGCCGTCTCAGAGCGGCGCGGATGGGCCCCCCGGCGACCTGGGCGAGCAGCAGCGGAACCACCAGAAAGCCGATCGCGGTACAGACCTGGGTCGCGATTCTCGTGGTCAGGCTGAGGTCGTCGCTGCCGGAAGCCGGATCCGTTATGAAGAAAGGAAGGCTGAGGATCAGGCCGAAGATGAGGGCCCCGAAGGTCGCCGCGAGTGCGATCCAGGGGCCCCAGGTGGCATAGGGAAAGGAGTCGGACGCGGGCGGATCGGGCGCTATGGGCGGCTCTTCAAGGGTGGGGGAATCCGGCATCGGTCAGCGCATTCTCACAGTTGAGCAGCGCCGCTGCCGCCGCACCACGGATCGCACGGGTGACTCCGTCCCGTCCTCTTTAGGAAACCGGAAACTCAGGGTCGGTACCCTGTGCGAATGACCAGGCGCCAACGAAGAGTGCGCCGACACCAGGGGTCGCCACGGAAAAAGATGATCGTGGCGGCCGCTGTGATCGGCGGATTGCTGCTGTCCGCGGGAACGGCGGCCGGCGGCTGGGTACTGAGCGTCGCCGGCGACGCCCCGGAAGTGTCTGAACTCAAGCAGATCAACAAAGGCCAGAACTCGGTCGTCTACGCAGGCGACGGCAGCCGGCTCGGCCTGATCGACTCGGACGAAGTCCGCACTCCCGTCTCGCTCGACCGGGTTCCCAGGAACCTGCGGCAGGCGACGATCGCGATCGAGGACGAGCGCTTCTACTCGCACGAC
>JBGUDX010000316.1:0-1813 GCA_041821645.1 Acidobacteriota bacterium | reverse complement strand
GTGTAGAGCGGCCTCGGTGAATCAAGCAGCGGGCCCAGTTCGGGTGGGTCCGGCCAGGCTTCCGGGCCCAGCCCGGCCAGGTACTCGTCCCGCTCGACCTCGCCGGCCTCGAACACTTTCGCCCATGCCCGCTGGTGGGTTCCGAACTCGCGCAGCCTCAGCTCGTCGCCGGAGTCCAGGCGGATCAGCAGCCTGGACTTACGGTCCTTCGGCGAGGCACGCTTCTGGAACAACTGCAGGCGCCCGGCCGACATCAGGTGTATGACCACCGAGAAGCCCGAGCCGGAATCAACGATGAACAGCTTGCCGCGCCGCTTGATCCCGGTCAGCTCGTGTCCCTCGAGGACCTGCACCGGGGGCCTGAACGTCTTGACGGTGTTCAGTCCCGGAGCCGCCACCGATTCGACCTTCTGCCCGGCCGCGGCTGCTCCCACCAGCCGGGCCGTGATCTCGATCTCGGGCAGTTCGGGCACCGGCCGATTGTCCCCCGCGGCGGTCGATAACGCAACGACGGAGATTTCCGGGGGCCCCCTCCGGGCGCTATCGCCCACCTCAGGCGCCATCGCCCACCTGAGCGGATACGCTGACCCCCGATGAAGCGGCCAGCGCTAGACAGCGCCATTCACGACATCCCCGCGGAGGCGAGCTAGACATTCTCGCGCTCGGCACAATCATCATCATCATCCTCATCTCGCTTCTGGTGACGAGGGTTGCCACGGCCGCCTTCATGCTGACCGGGCTCTCGCGCGATGCTTCCAGGTTCCAGGCCCGCAGTGCCCTGACCGGAGTCGGCTTCACAACCTCCGAGGCCGAGATGGTGGTCAACCACCCGATCCGTCGCCGGATCGCAATGATCCTGATGCTGCTCGGAAGCGCCGGCCTGATCACCGCGGTCGCGACCCTGATCCTCGCCTTCGCCAACGCCGAGCGGGAACAGACACTCGAGCGCCTGGGCCTGCTGATCGTGGTGCTCGGCTCCCTGGTCCTGATCTCGCGCAGCCGCTTCGTGGACCGCTGGCTGAATCGCGTGATCGGCTTCGGTCTCTCCCACTGGACCGATCTGACCGAAAAGGGCCTGGCGCGACTGCTGCACCTCGGCGGGGTCTACGGCATCGCCGAGGTGGCGGTCGATGACCACGACTGGATCGCCGGACGGACCCTCGGTGACCTTGACCTGCGTTCGGAAGGGGTTGCCGTCCTGGCGCTCGTCTGCTCGAACGGCACCTATATCGGTGCGCCGGTCTTCGAGATGAAGACCCGGCCCGGAGACACGCTGGTTCTTTACGGCCCTTCCCACCGGCTCGACGACCTTGACCGGCGGCGAATCGGAGCCGAGGGCGAGCAGGCCCGGGTCAGCGCGGTAGCCGAACAGCTTGATCGCGTCAGGGTCGAGGCCGATGAGCGCGAGCGGGCCGACGCCGAGCAGGACAGCCGTGAGGCGCGCCGGCGGTGACCGGACGGTTCGGCGGGCGGGCCACGGTGCCCGTGAGGCCCCCGATAGTCTGCGCCCATGGACGATAGCCCGACCGCTCCAAAACAGCTGAGCAAGAAGCAGTACGAGAAAGAGCTGAAGAAGCTCCAGATCGAGTTGGTCCGCATGCAGGAATGGATCGTCGAGTCAGGCCAACGGGTCGTCGTCCTGTTCGAGGGCCGCGACACCGCCGGCAAGGGCGGCGTGATCAAGCGCATTTCCGAGAAAACCAATCCTCGGGTGATCCGTACGGTCGCCCTGACCACCCCGACCGAGCGCGAGAAGACCCAGTGGTATTTCCAGCGCTACGTGGCATATCTGCCGGCCGCCCGGGAGATGGTC
>JBGUDX010000315.1:0-1820 GCA_041821645.1 Acidobacteriota bacterium | reverse complement strand
CCTTTCCCGACCGGAATTGCAGTGGGCAATTTCGAGATGACCGAGTTGCCGGCTTCCCGGCGGCACCTGTAGCCTGCCCGCCATGAGTGAATTGTCCGTGGTGCGGGTCGCAGCAATCCAGGCCACGCCCGAAATTCTGGATTTCGAGGGTTGCCTGGCAAAGGCCGAACGGCTGCTGGACGAGGCCGCGGCCGAAGACGTCAAGCTCGCGGTATTGCCTGAAACTTTCGTTCCGCTGTACCCGTCCGGTTCCTGGGCCGCGGGCGCCGCGTCGTTTTCGGGCTGGGACGGGTTCTGGGAGCGGATGTGGGACAACTCGGTCGACGTACCCGGCCCGCTCACCGAACGGCTCGGCGCGGTCTGCTCCAATCACGGCATGTACTGCGTGATCGGCGTCAACGAGCGTGAGGCTGAGCGCCCGGGGACCCTCTACAACACGATGCTCACGATCGGGCCGCAGGGGCTGCTCGGAAAACACCGCAAGCTGATGCCGACCATGCACGAACGCATCTTTCACGGCATCGGCGCCGGCGACGACCTGGCCCCGATCGAGACCGAGCTCGGCAGGATCGGCGGGCTGATCTGCTGGGAGAACAGGATGCCGCTGGCCCGATATGCCGTCTACCGCGGCGGCCCGCAGATCTGGGTCGCGCCGACCGCAGACGACACGGAGGGCTGGCTCAACTCGATGCGCCACATCGCGATCGAGTCGGGCGCGTTCGTGGTCTCGGTCCCCCAGTACATCCCGGCCTCGGCCTTTCCGGACGACTTCCCGGTGCCTCTGCCCGAGAACAAGGAGGTCTTCGGCGACGGCGGCGCGGCGATCATCGAGCCGACCCAGGGACAGATCATCGCCGGACCGCTCCGCGGCGAGGAGGGCATGCTGATCGCCGATTGCGATCTGCGCCACGGCCTCCACGCGAAACGCTGGTTCGACGCCGCCGGCCACTACTCGCGCGAGGACGTGCTGCTGCCGCAGCTGGGCCTGAACCCGACGCCGGCCGGTCCGCCGGAAGCGGCGAAGCCCGGCGAACAACCGGCCTGAGCCCACAGCGGATCGCTCCGCCGGTCCGGATCATGAAACAGGCCCAGGGGGGCAGAGCGTAAGCCGGGGCCCTGCGACCGGAAAAGCGGCCCTCAGTCCCGGTTGCTAGCTTCCCGGCTGGCACCAGAGCCCCGACCGAGGGGCCGGCCGGCGGCGCCAACCCCCCACGATCAGAGAGGTGACCGGAATGGATCTTTTCGGAATGAAGGAACATGAACAGCAGCACAAGGATCTCGAGCAGCATGTACGGCGCCTGGTCGAGCAGGTCGCACAGCTGACGATCGATCTCGGGGAGACCCGGATGCAGCTTCGCGAGCTGGCGATCGAGGTCGAGGGCAAGGTGTCAACCGACGAGATCGACCCGGCGCTGGTCGGGCTGAACGACGGCATCAAGCAGGCCCGCGAGCAGCTCAGTGAGACTCAGGAGGCCAACGAGCAGACCTGGGACAAGTTGAGCGACGATCTCGACGACGCGGTCGAGGTTCTTCGCGAGCGCTTTTCTTGAAATAGGGGTCTCCCGAGCCCGGGGTCGTCCGGGGCCGGGAAGCGGTTTTCCGGCGAGGCCTTCCCCGGTAGGCCCGGTTTCAGCTCACGCGCCGGGCCCGCGGCCGATCAGAACCAGGTGATCTCAAACCCCGCGGCCGAACACTTTCTGAATCTCCTGCACCGCGATCACGAGTATCGAACTCGAGGATGACGCCCGCCGGCGGGAACACATGCTCGTGCGCCGCCGAATCGCGATGGGAGAGACCGCATATTCTTATCTTGTCCGAGA
>JBGUDX010000314.1:0-1823 GCA_041821645.1 Acidobacteriota bacterium | reverse complement strand
GCATGGTCGGGGTCAACATCGGGGTGGCCGCACCGGTCGCCTTCTTCCCGTTCTCGGGCTGGAAGGCCTCATTCCTCGGCGACCTGCACGCCCACGGTCAGGACGGAGTCGAGTTCTTCACCCGCAAGAAGACGATCACCAGCCGCTACTTCTCGGGCGGCCAGACCAGCGGCAGCTACTTCGTCGAGCACTGACCGGCGGAGCCGCCGCCGCATCGCGACCACCGGGAGCCTCCCGTCACAAACCGGGTGCGGTTCTACCTCTCCCCGATGTAGAACTCGAACTCGACCCGGTTGACTGCTCGGGGACCGGTGGCTTCAGGGACCAGTGACTCGGAGCTCTGGTGACCGTCCCACGGACCCGTGGCTCCTCCACGACCCGGTGACTCCTCCACGGCCTTGTGACTCCTCCAGGTGCCGGTGACTCCTCCAGGTGCCGGTGACTCCAGGCGGGTGATGCGAGAAACCGGTTTCAGGCAGGGACGCCCGCGCCACGGTGTCGGGCGGCTGTGCTGAGGGCGCCGGACGGCGGTCCGAGGAATCCCGGTGGGGCGATGTCGAGATAGGTGTTGAAGAAGAAATCGGCGACCGGCCTGACCCCGACCGTCGCCATGATCGGTCTGACCAGACGCGGCGGGAGCAGCGGCAGGGCCTTCTGGCCCTTCAGCAGCCAGTCAAATTTGCGCCGGTGGCTCCGGTTGAACGATTCGTAGCCGGCGAGCGCGCCGTCGCGGGTCTGGCGCCCGTCGAGGATCGCCCGCAGCTCGCGGCCCAGTGCGGTGCCGAAGTAGAGCGCCGGCCTGATCCCCTCGGCGGTCAGCGGCAGGCAGTGGCCGGCCGAGTCACCGGCGAAGAAGACGCCCTCGCCGGTCGCCGGGCGCAGTTTGTGCGGGATCCAGTTGCCCTGGTAGCGAACCGTCTCGACCCCGACGTCTTCGGCCAGCAGCTCGGTGGTCGGGCGAACGTGAAAGCGGGGGTCGAACGAGCCGACACCGACCCGGACTTCGTCATCAGCCGGGAATGACCATCCATAGCCGGCCGGCACGTACCTGCGGTCGATGAAGATCTCGAACTCGTCGCGATCCCCGACCGGGTGGACTTCCAGCCCCCGGGAGAGTGGCGCGTCGGGCGGCTGGTACTGGCTGCCGGAAGCGAGCACCCGCTTCCAGCCCATCGCGTCGACCACCAGCGGGGCCGAGATCACGCCCCGGTCGGTCTCGACCGCGATCGGATCGCCCGCTCCGCCTTTTGGGCCCGACCGACCGGCGAGACCGTTCCCCTCGGCCCTCTCATTCGTGGCGGGGTTCGCCACGCGCCCGTCGACCTTGGCAGTCTCGAAGTCGGCGTCGCAGTCGGCCCAGAGCAGTTCGCAGAGGGCCGGGTAGTCGAAGGTCGAGAAGTCCCAGGGGACCGGCAGCCGGGTCGAACCGTAGGCGGTGTGTACCAGGACAGTTCTGAAGCGCTGCTTTTCGGCCGCCATCAGGCCGAGGTTCTCCAGGCAGGCGGTCGGGATCGCGCAGGCTGAGGTCTGCCGCTCGCCGATCTCGTAACGGTCGACGATGAGCACGTCGGCTCCGGAGCCGGCCAGCTCACGGGCGGCCATCAGCCCGGCGAAACTCGCCCCGCAGATCAGCACGTCTCGCGATCCCTCCAGCGAGGTGCGCTCGTCGCCGCGTTTTGTCGCCCGGGTAGCCATCGGCAGGAAGACTAGAGGCTTGCCCGGCTGCAGGATGATCACCTTGGGCCGGCGCCCTTCCCCGGCGACAGCCGACGTTCTGGCCGCGATTACTACCGCCCAGAGGCACAAATCGCAGCCAGTTCCAT
>JBGUDX010000313.1:0-1833 GCA_041821645.1 Acidobacteriota bacterium | reverse complement strand
ATTCACGGCGGGCATAGATCCGATAGCGGTAGTCACTCATCTCGCTCTGCTCGATCTCACCGACGTAATCGGTCATCGGTTCGAGCTCGCAGAGCCGCTCGAGGTCCTGGCGGACCCTGGACCGGACGCAGAGGAAGCCCTCGCGGTCTCCCTTGTCCACGGTCGAATAAAACCCTCTGTCAGTAACTATCCACATGGCTCACCTCACTGTTCGCCGGACCATCAGATTTTCAATCGTTACAGAAGTCACGCGACCCGGGGCAAATCTGACATCGGCGGGACGGACTGCAAGGGGAGAGGGAACCGGGACGACCGGCTTCCGGCTATCTGCCGGTTGCCGCCCGATCGAGCCTGCGCAGCTTCTTCGGCCAGATCAGGTTGCGCTCGTCGGCCCCGTACCGGACCGCTTCGGGCACGAACTCCAATAAGATCCCGCCCATGACTACATGTTTGGTGACCGGCGGAGCCGGATTCTTAGGGTCGCATCTGTGTGACGCGCTATTGGAGCGGGGCTACCGGGTGATCTGCATCGACAACCTCGAGACCGGCTCGCTGCAGAACATCGAGCACATCCGGACCGGCGAGTTCGAGTTCTTCAACTACGACATCACCGCGGAAGTCCGGGTTGAAGGGCCGGTGGACTTCGTCTACCACCTCGCCTCCCCGGCCAGCCCGATCGATTACGCCAGGCTGCCGCTGCATACGCTGAAGGTTGGCGCCCAGGGGACCTGGCACATGCTCGGCCTGGCCAAATTCAAGCGGGCCCGGTTCATGCTGGCCTCGACTTCCGAGGTCTACGGTGATCCGGCCATTCACCCACAGCCCGAGTCCTATTGGGGCAACGTGAACCCGGTTGGCCCGCGCGGCGTCTACGACGAGGCCAAGCGCTTCGCCGAGGCCCTGACCATGGCCTATCTGCGCCAGCAGGGTGTGGACACCTTGATCGTCCGGATCTTCAACACCTACGGCCCGAGGATGCGGGCCCATGACGGCCGCGCGATCCCGACCTTCCTGCGGCAGGCCCTGCTCGGCCAGCCCCTGACCGTGTTCGGCGACGGCAGCCAGACCCGCTCCTTCTGTTATGTCAACGATCTGGTGCGGGGCCTGATCAGCCTGGCCGAATCCGAGGAACACCTGCCGGTGAACATCGGAAACCCCGACGAGTACACCCTGCTTGAGCTCGCCGAGGCCGTGATCGAGGTATCCGACACCGACTCGGAATTGATCTTCGAGCCGCTGCCGATCGACGACCCCAAAGTGCGCCAGCCGGACATCTCCCGGGCCCGGGAGATCCTCGGCTGGGAGCCGGCAGTTTCACTCGTTCAGGGGCTGAGGAAGACGATCGATCTGGCCGGCCGCAACCGGCTGATCGGCGAGACTGATTGAGCCCCTGCGGCACCGTCCTGGTAGTCGGTGCCACCGGCCTGGTCGGGAGTCATCTGGCGGCCGAACTGTCCGGGGCCGGGCAGCGGGTACTCGGGACCTCGACCGACGGGGCCGGGTCGGACCTGGCCTGCGATCTGCTTCGGCCGGAAACGATCGAAACCGCGATCCGGCAAGCCCGGCCGGACACGATCGTGATTACGGCCGGCCAGTCCTCGGCCCGCCGGGCCTGGTCTGACCCGACAGCTACTTTCGGACTGAACACCGGCGGGACCGCGAGCCTGCTTGAAGCGGCGAGGCGACGGGCCCCGGAGGCTCACCTGGTCCTGGCGTCATCTGGCGCCGCGTACGGGCATGCCGGGAACCGGGCTCCCGACCGGGGTCGCGGTGCCGTCGTCGTCCTGCCAACCCTCGCCCACGGCCATGACGCATGACAGCCCGTCCAGCGTG
>JBGUDX010000312.1:0-1845 GCA_041821645.1 Acidobacteriota bacterium | reverse complement strand
GCTTGAGCTCCCGCCCACTGGCCCTCAGAGCCCGGCGCAGCTGCTGCTGCGCGCGCCTTGCACCTCGCTGTACCCGCTGATTAAGCCGGCTGAGCTGACGCTGGGCGGCCTGTTGAGCATTGCCCGTTGCCTTGGCAACTCTCTGCTGGACGCCCTGCGCCGCCTGCTGAACCGCCGCCGCCCGGGTTCCCAGAGTCTTGAGCCGCGCCTTCGCCTGGGCGTTCCGAACCCCTTCGTTCGCGCGTGCGCCGACCGCCGCCGAGCGGGCCAGGGCCTGGGCTTGAACAAGACGCTTGACCTGTTGCTGCTTCGATTTCTGCTTGGCCGCAACCGCGATCTGTCGGTTTGCCTGATTGAGCGCGGCGACGCCCTGCAGGTAGGCAAGCGAAGCCGACGCCGACTTGACGGTCGCCTTCTTGTCAGCCTCGGACGCCTTGATCGCGGCGTCGGAAATCGCCGCAATGGTCACCGCGGCGCGGTTTGCCTTCTGAACCTTCTGCTCTGCCGCCGAATCGGTGACGAGCTGCTCCACAGCCGAATCGGTAGCCGCCGTGTCGTCGTCTGACGAAATCACCAGGGCTCCGAGCAGAATCCCGCTCCCGATCAGAACCACGGCCAGCGCGACAACCAGCACCGCGGTCGCTCCCGTTGAAAGTCCACTCTTTTCCACGCCACACTCCTTATTCGGCCGATGGGATCGACGCTTTCATCCTGCTCTGAGAACCGAACATACCCGGGACGACGGATCCCCTATCCGCAACACCGCGTCGTGCAGCGTTCATCGCACTCGCGAGTCGCCGTCGGAATCGGGGTCCTCATCAGCAACCAGGCGACGGTGCAGGGGGATCGCGATCGCTCCGAAAGGCAGCGGCAGCCAGAACGAGACCAGGCGATAGGCGAGCGTGGCGACAATCGCATCGCCGGCGTTGACCCCGGCCAGCGCCAGGGTCGCGGTCAGACCGGCCTCGACGAATCCGAGTCCGCCCGGCGTGATCGGGATCATCCCCAGCAGGCTGGCTGTGACGTATGCGAGCAGGACGAGGGCCGGGCCCGCATCGACCCCGAGGGCGAGCAGCACCACCAGCAATACGCCGAAATCGAACAGCCACCTGCCGATTGAGGCGAGCAGCGCCTCCCACCAGCGCGAACCGAGAACCGAGCGGATCAGGTCCCGCTCCCCTACCAGCGTGTCGGGCAGGCCGGCCAGCGGTTCCCGTCGCGGCAGCAGCCGGTTTCGCGTCGCCTCGATCAGCCGGCCCATGGCACGCAGCGGTCGCTCGGTGCTCAGAAACACCGCGCCGAGCACGAACAGGATCAGCAGTGCGCCGAGCGCGATCCAGAGACCCCGCACCAGACCATCGGCGACATCGGCTCCGTTCAGCACGGCGGGCACCGCAAGCACCGGAAGTGCCACCAGAGTCCCGAAGGTCAGCAGGTGGACGGCAGTGAGGCCGGTGGCGATCGAACCGGGCGGGATTCCGGCGTCACGCAGCATCCGGTACTGGAACGCACCTGCCGCAGCGCCGCCGCCGGGCACGACCCGGCCGAACGCGTTGCCGGCCAGCTGCGAAGTGATGATCGGCAGCCAGCGTTTTGCCTGGAGCGCCAGTTTCTGCAGCAGCCAGAGCGACGCGAAGCTGCCGACCTCTAGCGCGAACATCAGCAGCAGCCAGCCGAACCCGAGTTCGCGAAGCTGCGGCCAGGATGAGAACAGCTCGAACAGGCCGGGCGCCAGTAAGTAGAGGAAGAAGGCGGTCACCGCCAGCATCAGCGAGCGGCGAATCACCTGGCGCCGTTCGAAAGGGCCGATCCTGGGTACCGCTTCGGGATCGTCGCCGGCCGCGC
>JBGUDX010000311.1:0-1850 GCA_041821645.1 Acidobacteriota bacterium | reverse complement strand
TGGGCGACGGTGATGAAGGGAAGCTCCACGCTCGCCGATGCCGACAAGAAGCCGCTGCGGGCGCTGCGCTGATGGGCCGGCTCGACGGGAAGGTGGCTCTCATCACCGGGGCCAGCAGCGGCATCGGCGAGGCCACCGCCCGCACCCTCGCCGCCCGGGGGGCGAAGGTCGCGCTGGTCGCCCGACGCGCCGACCGGCTCGAGAAGCTGGCGTCCGAGATCGCGGGCAACGGCCATACGGCCCTTGCCATCGAAGCCGACATCACCGACCAGCAGCAGGCGATCAGGGCGGTCGAGCGCACGGTCGGAGATTTCGGCCGCCTCGACACCGTGGTCAACAACGCCGGGGTGATGCTGCTGGGGCCGATGCCGGGCGCCCCGATCGAGGAGTGGGACCGGATGATCGACATCAACCTGAAGGGCCTGCTCCACATGACCCATGTGGCGATGCCTCATCTGCTCTCCGCCGCCGGCGACTCGGAACGCGGAGTCGCTGATCTGGTCAACATCAGCTCGGTCGCCGGAAGGGTGGCCTCGGCCGGGGCCGGCGTCTACAACATGACCAAGTTCGGGGTCGGGGCGATGAGCGAGGCGCTCCGCCAGGAGGTCAGCAACAAGGACGTCCGGGTGACGATCATCGAGCCGGGGGCTGTGGCGACCGAACTGGTCGATCATCTGCGACCGGAGATCCGCGATTCCGTCCGGGCCCGCTTCGACGACATCAAACCGCTCGACGCCCACGACATAGCCGACGCGATCGCCTACGCGGTCACCCGCCCGGCCCACGTCTCGGTCAACGAGGTCCTGATCCGCCCGACCCACCAGGGCCGATAGCCCGGATCGGAGCGTTGAGCAAAGTGGCGACGATCCGTGCCCCACAGGGGTCTCAATCGCCGCCACTTCCGTCATTTGCCGCACTCCCGCATCGCCAGTTCGCCCGGTTCCGGTCGGCTGACCCGCTGGCTGGCACTATGCTGGCCGTGAATTCTCGAAAGAGGGGTAGACGTGTTTTCATCGGTTGGGCAGCACCTACGCAGCAATGTTGTGGCCTATCTCGCGCTGTTCGTGGCGCTGACCGGGACCGCCTATGCCGCGGACAAGATCGGCTCGAAAGACATCAGGAAGGGCGCGGTCAAGTCCAAGCAGATCGGGGACGGGCAGATCAGGTCCAAGGACATCAAGGACCAGAAAGGCGTCCGGTCGGTCGATGTACGGGACGAAAGCCTGACCGGGGCGGACGTAAACGAAGCTTCACTGGGCCAGGTCCCACGGGCCGGTACGGCAGAATCCGCAGGCACGGCTGACCTGGCAGACACGGCGAACCTGGCGCTGGCCCTCCAGGGCTTTGATCCTTCCCAGGTTCTCGGAAGCGATCGCATCCTCTACGGTCGCGGGCCGAGCGAGGCCGACGAAGCGCTGTTGATCGAATGGCCGGAGGCCGGCATCGAGGTCCGGACTCACGATGCCGATGCCGAGGATGCGGTTTTCAATGTGCGGATCCTCAATACCAACCCGGCCGGTGGCTCGACTTTCTACATCGTCGAAGGGAGCAGCGCCGCCTCGCTTGCGCCGGGCGGAAACAAGAAGACGGGCGGACTGATCGGGTTCGATGGGCTTCTGGTGGAAAGCAAGGGCGGGATTGGCAGAATGCTGCGACTCACCTGCTTCGCGAACGTGATCGCTGGAGGCGACGACGGATTCGTTCAGTGCATGGGAGTCACCGACGGACGGTGAGTCCCGGCAGACTCTGGTCAGAGTCGCCCCGGCGGGTTTCCCCCGGGGACACGCAAGTTGGACCTCAACAGAAGAGTCCTCTATAATCGCTGGTTCCGCCGCGGGGTGGAGCAGTCA
>JBGUDX010000310.1:0-1869 GCA_041821645.1 Acidobacteriota bacterium | reverse complement strand
GGTCGCCAGGACCTCCCGCGTGAACTCGTCGACGATGGAAGACCGGGGTACCAGCGGTGGTACCGATCCAAGCGAATCTCATCTCACCTCAGGGCATCCGAGACCGCACTGGATAGCCGTGGAGCACCCGACCGAGCAGCCCGGAGAGATCTCATAACCCGAAGGTCGCCGGTTCGAATCCGGCCCCCGCTATTCAAGGAGGCCCCGCTCAGGCGGGGTTTTCCGCTTCTTGGATCGGAGTGCCTTGAAGTTTTCGCGCCGTTCGCCACCCTGAACCGTGACGGCAAACCCAAGAGACAAAAGACGGAAGACTCCAATGCAAGATCGTGTTGAGGTCGAGGCCATGCTCCGGGCAGGAAAGCGCTTCGGCCAGATCGAAGATCGGATCAACGCGATGCACGTCAACGAAGAGGCAAAGTCGGCCCTGTGGCTGCTCGCATGGAGCGAGCAGAGGACGGACACGCGGCGGCCGATTCTCGAGGAGGATCCGAGCGAGGCTCTGCCGGCCGGCCGAAGAGGTCGCTGGTTCAAGTCCAGTCGCCCCGATTTAGCGGGCCGAGCGGGTTAAGCTGGAGAACAGCCACGACAACGACCGCTGATCGAGCGGCCGAGGCCCCGAAGGAGCCCACATGGCGCAAGCTGCGACCCCCAACTCACCGGAGATCCGCGAGATCCGCCAGGAAGGCCCGCACCATTTCGTCTTCTCCCCCTACATCGAGCCACAGGCCACCGTAGTCGCTGGCGAGACGGTTGCGATCTACACGGAGGACGCGTTCGGGGGGCGGATCAGCGAGCCGGAGCACCTCCCCAGCAAGGTGCTTGGAACTCAGCTCAACCCTCAGACCGGGCCGATCTTTGTGGAGGGGGCCGAGCCGGGCGACACCCTGGCGGTGAAGATCGAGGAGCTAGAGCCGACGCGCGACTGGGCGGTCAGCGCCTTCGTGCCCTTCTTCGGTGGGCTCACCGGCACCGACGCGACGCGACTGCTGCACGAGCCGCTGCCCGAGCGGATCTACTTCTACCAGCTGGGCGACGGCTTCTTCAACTACGAGGACCGCTTCAGGATCCCGTGGCGGCCGTTCCTCGGCACCATGGGCACCGCCCCCGAGATCGAGGCCCTCTCGGCCCTGACCCCGCACCGTCATGGGGGCAACATGGACGTGCGCGACACCTGCCCCGGAAACACGCTCTACCTGCCGGTCAACGTCGAGGGCGGCCTGTTCTACACGGGTGACATGCACGGGGCTCAGGGCGACGGTGAGGTTTGCGGCGTCGCGCTCGAGATCACCGGGCGCGCGGTGCTGACCTTCGACGTGATTAAGGGGAAGGCGATCGAGTGGCCGCGGATCGAGTCACCCGACAAGCTCATGGCTGTGGGTAGCGCCCGCCCGATGGAGGACGCGGCGCGGATCGCCTACGTCGAACTCGTGCGCTGGCTGGCAGACGACTACGACTTCGACCCGCTCGACGCCTACCAGTTGCTGACCCAGGCAGGATCGCTGTACGTCGGCAACATGGTTGATCCGAACTACTCGCTGGTAGCGGGTCTGGAAAAGACTCACCTGCAGTAGCGGCCACACTTACCGAGGGCGAGGACCTAGCGGAAGACGGTGAGCGTCGAGAGCATCCGGCACAGCGCTCCTCCGCTGCTCAGGCACTCCAGCGTGCCCACGGGGTAGACGGGGAAGCGACCAGTTCGTCCGGTGCGTCCACGGCCCGTCGCGGCCCGGGGATGAGCTGGGCTACCATCCCGGCGAGCGAACCTGCGGATTCAACTGCCACACGTCTACAGCCCTAAACGCGCGCGAGGGCGTCTCCTTCCCCACACGCGCCTCTAGCTGTGCCAGCGTGAGCGTCGGTCTACGAAAC
>JBGUDX010000309.1:0-1885 GCA_041821645.1 Acidobacteriota bacterium | reverse complement strand
GCTACAAACCATTCGATCAGCCTGCTTCACATCGCCCTGCCCCACGTCGGGTGGGAGTACATGCCAAACGGGAGCACATATTCTCCCGAACCAGACGATGGGTACATCGGGCGCATGCCCAGCGAACGGTCTGATGCGGACCATTTCCTACAGCAAATGCTGCTTCAGCTTTCGTTCACCGACCATAAGCTTTCTCAGATAGTCGACCGGATGAAGGCCGGAGGGACCTGGGACAAATCTCTGTTTGTGGTCACCGCGGATCACGGGGCATCGTTCGCTCCCGACTCCAGCCGCCGGTACCTGACGGACAAGAACTTGGGCTGGATCTTGCCTGTCCCGCTCTTCATCAAATACCCCGGCCAAACAACCGCAAAGATGGTGCGGGGTCCGGTCGATTCACGCGACATCACACCAACCATATTTGACGTACTTGGCGGTGAGGCAGCCCACGACGCAGACGGTCGGTCGCTCTTGGGCAAAGTATCACTGCCGCCCAAGGGGCGACTCGAAATTGAATCCTACAACGGATCAAAAGAGCCACATTGGGACCAAATTGAGCGGAAACTGCGGCAGGCCCGAAGACAAAAGAATGTCACCTTTGGTGGCGGGGAGCTGTTCGCGCTTGGCGGCAACCGTAACTTGATTGGACGAACAGTGGACCAAGTTGTTGGGCTCAAGCCAATCGAAGCCACTCTGACGGACCAGGCCTCCTACGTTGACGTTGAGCCCTCTGACGAAATGTTGCCCTCCTTGCTCAGTGCTGCGCTGAGTCCGGCCAAGGAGAAGCCGCCCGGAGAGCTTGCGGTCGTAGTCAACAACCGGATTGTCGCCACCGCGAAAGCCTGGCCCTCTGACACCGGTTGGGAAACGGCCTTGAACCTTCCGAACCGCGCGTTCAGGCCCGGCGGCAATCGGGTCGAGTTCTACTCGATCCCGGCCAACTGAGAACTGCGGCGTGAGCCACCGTTACAGCTTGGGATCGTCGGGAACTGCGCAGGCCAAGCAGGAGGCTCTGGAGGCCAAGGGGGTCAGAGTCGGTGAAAGCCCGACCGAAGCGGCCAGGATCACGGTCGATACGCTCGAGGCTGCCTGAATCGCGCTGACGCCGTCGGGACTGTGAGGCCTTGGGACCAGAACGGGACGGAGGTCTTCGGAACCGTGGTCGACCCGCGCATTTTGCGGCCGGGTAAAAGCGAGGTCGACCTGTTCCGGATCACCGGCTGAGCCTCGCTATCATCGGCCTCCGCTCCGCGTTCCCCGACCCACACCCCACCGAAGAGACCTGCAATGCCCGATGTGATCAGTTTTGCCCGCGGTGCCCCCAGTCCCGACCTGATCCCGGTCGAGGCCGTCCGCGCGGCCACCGCCAAGGCCCTGGAGGACGATTGGAAAACGGCGCTCTCCTACGGCGTCGGGATCGGCCATCCCGGACTCTGCAGCTGGATTGCCGACCGGCACGGGATAGGCGCCGACCAAGTCATGGTCACCAACGGCTCACTCGAGGCCGGGGCGATGCTGTTCCGGCAGCTGCTCGAGCCGGGTGACCGGGTGATCGTCGAGCAGCCGTCCTACGACCGCACGCTGCTGCTGCTCGAGCAGCTCGGGGTCGAGTTCGTCCCGGTGGCTCTCGAGGCCGACGGAATCGACGTCGACGCAGTTGAACGGGCGCTCGCGGAGGGCCCGGTCAAGCTCGCTCACATCATCCCCAACTTCCACAATCCGGCCGGTTGCACGCTTTCGGCCGGGAAGCGTGCCCGGCTGGTCGAGCTCGCGGCCGAACACGGATTCACACTGTTCGAGGACGACCCCTACCGCGAACTGCCGTTCGGCGAGGAGCCGCCTCCGACCATGCTCTCGATGGACACGTCTGACCGGGTGATCCACG
>JBGUDX010000308.1:0-1889 GCA_041821645.1 Acidobacteriota bacterium | reverse complement strand
CCACGAACAAGGGCTATGCGCGCTACAGCACCATGCTCGTGATCGACGGCCTGCCGATGCCGTGGGCCAACAAGGTGCCGCTCACCGCGACCGGGACGGCCGCCGCCCCGCTTCTGAGGGCCAGCCGGCCGACCCCGCTCTTGGGCACTGCGAGCGACCCCGTCCTGATCCTGGTGCCTTCGGGGAAAATGCAGACGGTCCCGCCCCGGGCAAGCACCGACTCGGCGGTCTCGATCGCCATCTCGTCGGCCTCGCCCCTCCTGATCGGGAATGCGCCACATCGGGAAAGGATGATCCCCTGCCACCGTTTCTCGAACAGCTCGACCTTGGCCACATAGTTCATCGGCTTGCCCCACGGCAGGCAGGCCCCGATCACGAAGGGGTCGAGGAAGCTGCGGTGATTGGCGGCGACGATCGTGCCGCCCTTGATCCGGGTGTTCTTCCGGCCCTGGCGCGAGAGCCGGAAATAGATCAGAAAGAGCGGCTGCAGCAGGCAGCGGGCAACCAGATAGAGCGGCCAGTTCACCCCGTGCCGGCGGGTGTACTCGTGGTAGGCAGCAAGCTGCTCGGAGGTCACAGGGTTCGTTACACGCCCCGCGACCCCGCGTTACACCGGGCCGGTTACCGCCCGCGGGGCAATTCCGGGGAGCGTCCGGGCCTTCAACCCGAGACCCGGTCTGACCCCATGTAGACGTTCACCGCACCACCGCCCGCGAACCCGCAGACGGTCATGCCGCGATCGGCCGCAAGCTCGATTGCAAGCGAACTCGGGGCCCCCACCCCCACGAGGACCGGCGCGCCGGCCACGGCCGCCTTCTGCACCAGTTCGAATGAGAGGCGCCCGCTGACACAGACGACGCAGTCGCTCAACGGGAGCAGACCATCCATCAGTGCCCGGCCGATGACCTTGTCCATCGCGCTGTGGCGTCCGACGTCTTCGCGTACCACGATCGCCTCACCGTCTGAACTGAACAGCCCGGTCGCATGCAGCCCGCCGGTGCGCTCGAAGGCCGGCTGACAGAGGCGGTCGGGGAGCCTGCCGAGCAGCCGACGGCCGATGACCGGACCTGGCCGGGCCCGTGGCGCATGAACCGCGACCTCCTCCAGGGCTCCCTTGCCGCAGACGCCGCAGGACGAAGTCGTATAGAACCGGCGCTGACCCGGCTGGCGGAGCAGCGGCCCCGCGACCTCGATCACGTTGGCCGCAAAGTCGGCAGTCGGCCCGACCGGACGCGCGGCCTCGATCAGGCCTTCACCCGCCAGGAAGCCGAGTGCCAGTTCTTCATCGTGACCCGGCGTTCGCATGGTGACCGCCAGCGGGTCTCCGTCAACCCGGATCTCGAGTGGTTCTTCGACCGCCAGTTCATCGCGAACGCCGTCGCCACGGACGATCGAGGTGATCATCTGCGCCCCGGCCACCTCCGGCACCGGATCGGCACTGTGGGTGTCTGGGCTGCCCCGCATCCAGAGGCAACCCTACTCCGCCCCCGGCCCCGCTCCGTCGGGCGCCGGCCGGGAAACCGCGAGCCGGCCGGTATCCTCGAACGGTGATGCGTCGAGCCGGCGAAGACTCCCGAAGCCACGGGACAGCATGAGTTCCGGAAGTCGCGCCGACGGTGCCGATGACGCGCCCGAGATCGGCCCACCGAAAGAGCAATCGGCCGGGATTGCCGGCGTGCTGGCCTCATTCAGGCACTCCGCCCGGGCGGGTCTGTCGCGTACCGTCCCGGCGCTGTTCCGGGTCAACCAGCCCGACGGATTCGATTGCCCGGGCTGCGCCTGGCCGGAATCGAACCGGCCGCACCGGATCGAGTTCTGCGAGAACGGGGCCAAGGCGGTGGCCGAGGAGACGACCGGGGACCGGGCCGGCCGTGAATTCTTTGCACGAC
>JBGUDX010000307.1:0-1907 GCA_041821645.1 Acidobacteriota bacterium | reverse complement strand
GCGACTCAAAGAAGTAGGCGAAAGGGGCAGGGGATTCCGCATCTGCGAAACTCCTGCCCCGACTGCCGGGTCCGGCCCCGGTGAAGTCGTGGCGGAGGCTCTCGTCACCACGTGATCTCGGGGGAAGATCAGTTGCCACTCTGGTTGCCACCCCCTGTTGTCGGCCCTGGAGCGACGCCCCCTAGACGCACAAAAACCCAGCCGCAGCAGGGCTTTCACGACATGCCGGGAGCAGGACTCGAACCTGCGACACGCGGATTATGATTCCGCTGCTCTGACCAACTGAGCTACGCCGCCATCGCGACGCCCCACAGGGCGTCGAGAGCCCAGTAGCGGACTCGAACCGCTGACCCCTTCCTTACCATGGAAGTGCTCTACCAACTGAGCTATCCGGGCGTGAAGCGGCAACTTTACCGGGCACCCGGAAAAACCGCGCCTCCGCACCGCCCTCCGGCAGCTAGCCGGATTCGCCGCGTTCTGAATCCCTGCGGATCATCTCGCCGAGTGCCTGCTCGGTGGCCTCGTCCATCGCCAGCTGGAAGCTGGCCAGCAGCGCGTCGGCGGCGAGCGGGCGCATCCGCTGGAGGGCCTCCTGTACCCGCGGCCATTCGTCCGCAGGCCGGCCGGCCCGGTCGAACGGCTCCCAGATCAGGTCATTGAACACCTGGATGAAGGCCTCGGCGACCGCGCCGGAGCGGTCTTTAAGCGACTCGAGTGCGCTGAGAGCGTCGGAGGCGGGAATCCCGAGTTCGGCCAGTGCGACCCCTGCGGCGAGCAGCTTCGGGCTCAGCACTTCGAACCTGCCGTCACCGAGGTGACGCAGCAGCCCCAGGCCCTCGAGTTGCCTGAGTCCATCTTTGTCGAGGGCGGTCTCGCCCCAGGGCTGGGCGATCTCGGAGATGTCGAGGATCTCCGGCTGCTCATCTTCAAACGGTTCCATGAAAGTGCGGGTGAAGCTGAGCAGGTCGCCTGATGCCTCCCCCGACGAGTCGAGGATGCGACGGATCGCCTCCAGGTTGAAGCCCTCCTCCTGGAGCTCCCTGATCAGCGCGATCCGGGCGATGTGTTCCTCTTCGTAGTAGCCGGTCCTGCCGAGCACCCGGGGCGGCGGCAACAGGCCACGCGACTGATGGGCACGGATGTTCCGCACCGTCATCCCGGTGAGCCTGGCCAGATCCTCAATCGTGATCTCGCCCGATTCTCTCTCGATCCTGTCCGTCACCTGAAAGGATCGTAAGGGCTGTGACCCGGGGGCCGACCCTGATACCGGCTAAGGGTCATTCCCAATGGACAAAACCGCGGTCGCTCTTCAGGCTTGCCTCCATGAACGAAAAGAGAACACCCACCGAATCTGTCCCAGAAGGCGAGCAGCCTCCGGCCTCCGGCGCGAAGCCGCGAAAAAGGCTCGAGCGCTCCCGCGACGACCGCTACATCGGCGGCGTCGCGGCAGGCATCGCCACATACCTCGGGATCGATCCGATCCTGATCCGGCTGGCCTTCGTCGCTTCCATCCTGGTCGGCGGGATCGGCGTACTCGTCTACCTGGTCCTGCTCGCGGCCGTACCCATCGAGGGCGACCCTGACGTGCCGCCGGAGCCGGTCGAGGGCCGCAGACGCAACCTGGTCATCGCCGGCACGGTCGCGGTCGGCATCCTTGCCCTTTTCGCCGTCGGCGGATCCGGCTTCACTGCCTGGGTATTCGGCTTCGGCCCCGGCGTCGTGTTCGGAATCTTCGCCTGGCTGGCCGCCGCCGGACTGACTACCCTGCTTCTGCTGGCGGCCAGGGACGAGCCCGCTCCCGGCGCAAAGGCATCCCCGTCCCCGGGCGGGCCCGCCGCAGCATCCGGATCGACCTCTGGTACGGAGTCCCCCTCCCCCTCTCAGCCTCAGAAGGGCCGAGCCCCCGC
>JBGUDX010000306.1:0-1933 GCA_041821645.1 Acidobacteriota bacterium | reverse complement strand
GATAGTCCGGGACGGCCTCGGCAGCGTCTACCAGCGGTTCCGCTGGCCGAACCGGCGCTGAGTCGGGGCCCGAACGCCGGGGCTGAGTCCCGGCCTCAGGTGTGCTGCCCGGCCGCGGACCGCTCGATCGCCCGCTCGAGAGCTGCCGCGATTGCGGCCGGGTCTTCGATCTGCGCATAGTGACCGAGCCTCGGAAGCCGTTCGACCGGCACCCCGGGTCTCAGATCGATCAGGGCATCCAGTACCGAAGTCGTCGCCACCGGGTCGAGCTCTCCCCAGGCGAGGCTGAGGCTGCCCGGCCAGTCGCTGATCGCGCCGTGCCAGCGGTCGGTCAGCCGTTCGCGCTCCTCGAGGTAGTGCATGAGCCGGTGGCCGATACCGCGGCCCCCGTTATGGCAGATCAGCGACCACTGGTCGGCAGCCTCCCGCTCGCTCAGCGGGTGGGTCGGCGAGAACAGGGCCCCGAACTCGCGATCGAAAACGCGCCGGTTTGTAAGCCGGGCGGCGAGTGGGCCGAGCGGGCCGCGCAGCAGTTTCTGGCTGCGGGTCAGGCTGGCCTGGTCGAGCACCATGCTGCCGTTGAACAGCATCGAGCCGGCCAGTTCGAACCCGAGGTGCCCATCGATGTCGCGGGCCAGCAGTTCGGTGGCGACCGAGGTGCCCATGTCATGCGCGAGCAGGAAGACCGGCCGGCCGGGCAGGTGCCGCCGGACCAGCTCCTCGGTCAGGTCGGCCTGCCAGTGCAGGGAGTAGACGTGGTCGCGTGGTTTGTCGGACAGGCCGAAGCCGAGGAAGTCGAAAGCCAGGACCGGGCGATCAGTCTCCTGCTCAAGCAGAGGCTGCCAGTCGTATGAGCTCGACGGGAAGCCGTGGAGCAGGACCAGCGGCACCCCTTCGCCTGCGCGCCGGAAAACATGAATCCGCCGCCCGCGGAAGGTCTCGCTCGCGCCCCGTGACCGCCAGTCGAAGACCCGGTCGGTGAGTTCGGTCGCCATCCGCACCACCCTACCCGGACCTCTGCAGCCGGCAGGCTCATGGGTGGAATCCCCTGTCAGAACGGTCGGGCCGCGGGAGACCCCCGGTACAGATGATCACTGACACGGAAGCCGGCGGATACCAAGGTGCTTGATGTGATCCTGGGGATCCTGCACGCGGCCGAAGTCTTCATCCTGCTCATCCTGATCAACGCGATCTGGGTCATCTTCCAGCTCTGGGAGGACAGGAAGCGGGTGCGCCTATTGGCCGAGGATCGCCGCCGTCGGGGCGGGGTCTGGTGACCCGGTCGCGGCGAAAAGGCATAGGTTCCGATGAGCGAGATTCCGAAAGGGAGTGGCAATGATTGACATTTTCGTATTCGGAATGCCGGTGTGGCTCTGGGCCGTGCTGTTCATCGGCATCAACCTGATCTGGTTCTTCATCCAGTCGCGCGACTGACGGCCGAGATCAGCGGGACCGGTGGGCCTGAAGCGGAGGGGGTGGGATTCGAACCCACGAAACGCCTTATGACGTTTGCTGGTTTTCAAGACCAGTGCATTCAACCGCTCTGCCACCCCTCCGGATGGGCCTCGGTGAGGCGGTTCAAGTTTGACACGGCTCCCGTTGTAGCGGAGCACTGGCCCGCCTCTCGCTGAGCGAGGGCAGACTGAGGCACAAGCTGGTCGTCGAGGCGGGCGGCGAAGCGACGACTGTGCGCGCCGGCCCGCGCGGGCCGCGGGCCTCGACCGATCAGCGGATTCGGAAGCGCTCAGTCGTGGTCGTCGGTGGGACGCTCGGAAGTGTGCTCGGCATCGGCCTCGCCATGAACCGCGCCCGAGTTCTCGGCTTCGACCAGGCCGGCTTCGGCGACCGGATCGTGCCCGTCATCGATGCCCTCGGCCTGGCGCCTCAGTTCCGCTTCGGCCTGTTCGAATCCTTCCGCTTCACCGCCGCCGGC
>JBGUDX010000305.1:0-1942 GCA_041821645.1 Acidobacteriota bacterium | reverse complement strand
GGTTTTCACGAATAAAATCTTCGCCGGCCTCTGCTCCGAAAGGATAATCGGATCCGTAGCACATGCGTTCCGCCCCGAAAAAGCCATACCCGCAGCTAAAAGCGCCGGGCGTGCCGTCCACAGCCTGCGGGGCACTTGGCATACAGACGGACGGAAAAACCGATGGTCACAGGTTCCAGTGTGATGATCTGCTTCGGCTGGCATGGGTCACCTGAGCGATCGAGGTGCCCCCGAACGAGGCCCCGCCGAGTTCGGTCAGCCCGACCAGCCTGAAGGCCTCGGCTCTGCCCGTGCCGACCAGGGAAATCATGTCGCCGAGCCCGAGGTCGCTTCGTTCGGCGGCCGCCTTGTCGAGTGAGGCCTGGCCGGGTCCGGCCGGCACCTTGCCCTCGACGTAGTCGAGCGACTCGAGCTGATCCGGCAGGATCGAAGAAATGAACTGCGGAGAAAAGCCGGCGCCGGTCGATTCGTCATCAGAATCGAGGATCGCCCCCGGGGAGAACACGGCTCCAGCGGCCAGCTCGACCCCGGGAACCTTTTGACCCGGTTCAGGTATCCCGCCGGCAGCGACGGGATGCCGCCGCCTTCCTGATCGACCTCGCTCCTCTGGGTGACCGCGACATCGGTCCCCTCGTTCGACTTGACGAAGATCTCATCGAAGGCCTGGGTCGTGGTGTCGGTGAGCACATATGTTCCGGAGACCAGGGCGATGCCGAAGACGACCGCGACCGCGGTCATGAACGAGCGCCACTTTCGGGCCCAGAGGTTCTTGAAGGTGAGGCTCAGCAAGGTTCCGGAAGGCTTCTAGGCGAGCGTCTTCAGCAGTTCGATCACGGCGTCGGCCGACACAGGCGGAGCGTCGTGGACGAGGTGCCCGTCCCTGAGGGCGATCAGCCGGTCGCCGTGGGCGGCCGCGTCGGGCTCATGGGTGACCACGACGACGGTCTGGTCGAACTCGTCGACCGCGACCCTGAGCAGCTGCAGCACGTCCTCGGACGACTGCGAATCGAGGTTGCCGGTCGGCTCGTCGGCGAACAGCACCGCCGGCTTGGTGACCAGCGACCGCGCGACCGCAACCCGCTGCTGCTGGCCGCCGGAGAGCTCCGACGGCCGGTGGGTCCGGCGGTCGTCGAGCCCGACCCGGTCGATCAAGAGGTCGACCCACTCCTTGTCCGGCTTCTTCCGGGCGATCGAGAGCGGCAGCACGATGTTCTCCTCCGCGGTCAACACCGGCAGCAGGTTGAAGAACTGAAATACGAAGCCGAGTTTGTCACGACGCAGATCGGTCAGCTCACCGTCATCGAGCCCGGTGATCTCCACCCCGTCGATTTCAACTGTGCCGGCGGTCGGCCGGTCGAGTCCCGCGAGGATGTGCATCAGGGTCGATTTACCCGACCCGGAGGGGCCCATGATCGAGGTGTAACGGGAGCGCTCGAAAGCGACGTCCACGTCCGCAAGCGCCCGGACCTGGGCTTCGCCGGTGCCGAAAGTCCTTTCGAGGCCGTGGGCCACCACGATCTCTTCGCGGGGGGTTTCTGACTGAGTTGGCTGTTCGAGAGTTGATTCCATTGTGGGCTGACCGTAGCAGCCGAACGGGGTCGGATCGGCCTCCTCAGGGACATCCCCGATCCTGCCTAAGGGTCTGGCCGGCCGGCTGATCCGACAGCTGATCCGCAACGGATTGATCGTGTGATTGAAGCCACGGGACCGGGCCAAGTGGCCTGCTGACAACGAGGTTCCCGGCCCGATTGCCGAAGGCGGGAGCATCCCGCCCGCCGTGGGCCGCCCTCCTCCTCAGCCCTGCAACAGAAAGGGGCGGCCACCTGGCCGCCCCTTTCGACACTTCATGGTGCGCAGTCCTGCTCAGACCTGGCGCGGCAGCAAGACCTCACGCGCAATGACCATCCGCTGAATCTGGCTGGTGCCTTCGTACAGCTGCATG
>JBGUDX010000304.1:0-1950 GCA_041821645.1 Acidobacteriota bacterium | reverse complement strand
GCCAGCGGGATGTTCGAGCCGACGGTCTGCACGTATCCGACAAAGAACAGGCCGGGCAGGTCGGGGGTCAACACACGCTGGTAGAGCGGCATCTCGTTGTCGGCCGGGTCGTAGATATCGGTATCGAGAAACGGAAGGGCGACCCTGTAACCGGTCGCGTAGACCAGAAGGTCCACATCGGCCGAAGTGCCGTCAACGAAATGCACCGTCTTGCCGTCAAGCCGGTCGATGTCGGGCTTCATCGCGATGTCGCCGTGGCCGACCCGGTCGCAGAATTCGGACGATACGGTCGGGTGAGCCGAGAGCAGGCGGTGGTCGGGTTCGGGCAGGCCGCGATCCTGGGGCGCTCCTGTGCTGAACCGCTGGATCACCTCGTAGACCCTGCGCTCGACCGGGAACGGCAGGTACGCGTTGAGCGGTGAGCCGAACTGGTCGATCGGCCGTCCGAAAGCGTATTTCGGCAGCACGTGGACGCCGTGACGGGTGACGACGGTGACGCTTTTTGCGAGCTTGGTCGCGTCGCAGGCGATGTCCATGCCCGAATTACCGACCCCGATCACCAGCACGTCCCTGTCTTCGAATACCTCTGGCTCGAGGTAGTCGTGGGCGTGGAACGACTCGCCGGTGAACTTCCCCGGGAGGTCGGGGACGCGCGGCTCGCTGTGGTGACCGTTGCCGACGATCACCTGTCGGTAGCTCCCGGTGCCGTTCGGGGTGGTGACCGACCAGCCGCTGTCTCCGGGCCTGCCCGGGCCCGGCAGGGGCTCGACCTTCTCCACGGGCGAGTTGAACGTGACGCGCCCGGTGAGCCCGAAGTGATCGGCGAAGTCCTGGAAGTACCCGGCCATCAATTGGTGGGAGGGGTAGTCCGGCCAATCGGCCGGCATCGGGAAAGACGGGTACTGGGTCAGCGGCCGGGAACTGTTGAGGTGCAGGGTCTGATAGGCCGCCGCTCCGCCGTTGTCATTGTCGATTCGCCAGAGGCCACCGACCATCGATCCCTTCTCGAACCAGTCGAAGCTGACGTCGCGGTCGGCGAGCGCCTTGGCCGCCGCCAGACCGGCGGGGCCCGCTCCTATCACGCACGCCTCGGCATCAAAGGCGGTCTGATTCACGGGGGATGCGTCAGTCACTGGCAGCTCCTGCCTGGTCGGATTCGCCGCCTGGTCGGATTCGCCGATTCAACGGTGAATCCATGCGGCTCGTCGGCGAGAGTAGCGAGAAGTAGGTGGGGCGAAAGGCGAGGCCCGCTCGCTTCAGCGCGCGAAGCGGACTTCACCGCCGCGCTCCGGAGACGAAGTGATGAACCGCGACACGGTCTTTTCCGGCGGGCCGACCGGCTCGAGGATGCCGGCCCGGGCGACGGCGCGCATCACGATTTCCATCTCGGCCATCGCGAACGAGAACCCGATGCACCGCCTGACGCCGCCGCCGAACGGGATCCAGGTGTAGGTGCCGGGCGACTGGTCGAACCAGCGTTCTGGCTTGAACTCGAGAGGTTCCGGGTAGATGTCCTCGCGGCGATGGATCAGGTAGATGCAGGGAGCGAGGATGTCGCCCGGCTCGAACCGGTACCCGCCGATCTCGACCGGTTCGTTCACCCGCCTCAGCACGAAATCGAGGACCGGCCTCAGGCGAAGAGCCTCATGGGCGACCGCATTCGTGTATTCGGTCTGCTCGGTCAGCGCCTCCTCGTGGAGCCGAGTCGTGCCGCCGTCGATCCGGGTGAGCCGTTCGAACGCCCAGGCGAGTGCGGTCGCGGTGGTCTCGTGGCCGGCCACGATCAGGGTGACCAGCTCGTCGCGAATCTCGACGTCGGTCATGCCGTTGCCGTCTTCGTCGGTGGCCAGCGCTTCGCTGTCCAGGTCACCGCCGGGCACGTCGCCCAAACCAACCATCTGGCCGTTCTCCCACCGGAACGCCTCCACCACCGCATTGGGGATGTCGCTC
>JBGUDX010000303.1:0-1953 GCA_041821645.1 Acidobacteriota bacterium | reverse complement strand
CGTGAAGTAGCTCACAGCGCCGTGGGGTAGGTCTCGGGAGGCTCCGCCAGGTCCCAATCGGCCGCTCGCTCCAGCGGTTCGACCGCGCGGGTCTCGTCGATGTGGATGACCGCGTCGAACTGTCCTGCGAGGCGGGCCGAAAAGTAATGGCTCGCCCGCTCGCTCTCGGGCCGGTAGATCACCCCGATAGCCCGCTCGAGCATCGACTCGGGGAGCGCTTCCGCCACCTCTTCGTTCGACAGGTCGAGAATGAATCTGGAGTTCCCGGTTCCATGGAAGAGCGCCTCGTAGCTACCGGGCAGCGCCGGTAGGACCCGTTTGCGCTCGGCCGGAGCGTCCCAGGCCGAGGCCGCGGTCACGGTTCCGGAATAGGTGGTGAAGCCGATCAGAACAACCTCACCCGGCCAGCGCTCGCGGGCGAGTTGCCCGACGTTCAGTTCGCCGCGTTGGCCCATTTCGGTCATCCGGGCGTCGCCGATGTGGGAATTGTGCTCCCAGACCACGATTCGGGCCAGCTCACCATGGCGCGTCATGTGCCGGTCGAGCCGGGCAAGGGTGTCCTCCATGTGGCGGTCACGAAGGTTCCACGACGAGGTCTGATCGCCGAACATCGAGCGGTAATACTCCTCAGCGCTGGCCACGAGCCGGGCGTTCTGCTCCGCGTAGAACTGCTCGTCCTCGGCCGCAATTCCGTCGCGGCGGAGGTATGTATCGGCCCGGCTCTGCAGTTCAATTAGCTGGTCGACGACCCCGCGCCGGCAGGAATCGCTGATGCCGAGGCTGACTCCGCGGCCATAGGCTTGCGCGCCCCCGAAATGCTCAAAGCACGAGTAGCGCTCGCGCGCCCTCAGGGCGGCCGGCGGATCCACCCGCTCAAGGTAGGCGATCACCTCGGCCACCGAGGTGTAGAGGCTGTAGAGGTCCAAGCCGTAGAACCCGACCGGAACCGCAGTTCGACTGGATTCGTTGTGCGACCTGAGCCAACCGATGAAATCAAGTATCTCCGCGTTTCGCCACATCCAGGTCGGGAACCGGCGGAAACCGCGAAGTGCCTCCTCGGCGTCGGCGTCCTCGGTGGCCCCTTGTAAGTAGCGATTCACCCTGTACGCGTCAGGCCAGTCAGCCTCCACCGCGACCGCGCGGAACCCCTTCTGCTCGATCAGCCTCCGCGTAAGACGTGCGCGTTCGCGGTAGAACTCGTGAGTCCCGTGTGATGCCTCTCCGATCAGGACGATTCTTGAATCACCGATCAACTGGAGCAGTTCGTCATCGGCCCCAGTGCCGCCGTTCGGAGTTTCATGGCGACCGGCAAATAGCTGTTGGAAAGGTTCGCGCCCTTTCATAGAAACAATCTACCCTGAACATCGAATGTCCGGGGGCCCTCTTGCTCGGGCCGACTTTTCCTTTCCGGCGCCCCGACAGGCCACACTGACCCCCGGCTACAATCACGGCAAGACCCCCGGAAGCCCGGGGAGGTCGAACCCGAGGGAGTCAGATGTCAGAGCAAACGATCGAGATCCCGGAACCGCCGGTCCGGCTGACCGGTGACCTGACAATTCCCGAACGGCCCGGTGGCCTGGTCATCTTCGCCCACGGCAGTGGTTCCAGCCGGTTGAGCACGCGGAACCGGCAGGTCGCGGTGACCCTGAACGAAAGGGGGCTCGCGACCCTGCTGTTCGACCTGCTCAGCCCGGACGAGGAGGCCGATCGGGCCAATGTTTTCGACATCGGGCTGTTGAGCCGGCGGCTGCTCGCAGCGACCCGGTGGGTCATGAAAGATCCGGGGTGCTCCCGACTTCCTCTGGGCTACTTCGGCGCCTCTACCGGCGCGGCCGCAGCCCTCTGCGCAGCAGCTGAGCTCGGTGACAGTGTCCGGGCCGTAGTCTCCCGTGGGGGCCGGCCGGACATGGCCGGGCCGTGCCTTGGCGAAGTGACCGCCCCCACCCTGCTGAT
>JBGUDX010000302.1:0-1958 GCA_041821645.1 Acidobacteriota bacterium | reverse complement strand
GTTTCCCGGTCGTACTCGCCCTGGGCCAGCCGTACCGCCTTGCCACCGCGGATATCGATCGCCGGATAGAGGATCATTTCGCTTTTCCCGCTTCGTCACAGATCCGCGCGAAGTTTTCGAGCATGCGCAACCCTGCGGCACTCGATTTCTCCGGGTGAAACTGGACCCCGAAGATGTTGCCGCGACCGGCGACGCAGGCGAACCGGCCTCCGTAGCCGGCGGTCCCGATCAGGTAGTCAGGGGCCGGGTCGGCCACGTATGAATGCACAAAGTAGAACGGCTCTCCGGGTCTCAGGCCCTCGGTCAGGGCCGAGGGCCGTTCCCAGGTCACCGCCGCCCAGCCGATGTGGGGGACCTTTCGTCCCCCGGCGGGGATCTCGACCACCTCACCTTCGAGCAGACCGAGACCGTCCGCCCCGCCCTGTTCCGTCGAATTCTCAAACAGCAGCTGGAGTCCCAGGCAGATCCCCAGCAGCGGGACTCCCCGCGAGACCGCGTCATCGATCGCCCGGTCAAGTCCGGCCTCCCGGATCCGGCTCATCGCCCGGGGAAACGCACCGACCCCGGGCAGGATCAGCCCGTCGGCTCCGGAGATCGTCTGCGAATCAGCGGTGATGACCGGTTCGGCACCCACCCGTTCGAACGCCTTTTCAACCGAACGCAGGTTGCCCATCCCGTAGTCCAGGATGGCGAGGGCCGGCCCCGGGCTCAACTGTTCAGCGTGCCCTTGGTGCTGGGCACGCCCTTCTCATCAGGGTCGATCGAAATCGCCACCCGCAGTGCCCGGGCGAACGCCTTGAATGCCGCCTCGATCATGTGGTGCACGTTGGATCCGTACCGGATCTCCAGGTGCAGGGTCATCTTCGCCCCGCTCGAGACTGCCCGGAAGAACTCCTCCGTCAGCTCGGTCTCGTAGTTGGCGATCGAAGTAGACGGGACCTCGCCCCTGAACACGAGCAAGGGCCTCCCGGAGATGTCGAGTGAGCACCCGGCCGAGGCTTCATCCATCGGCAGGACCGCCGAGCCGTATCGCCGGATTCCGCTGCGGTCACCGAGCGCCTTATCGAGCGCCTGGCCGATCGCGATGCCTACGTCCTCGACTGTGTGGTGTGAACCGGTCTCGAGGTCACCTTCGGCTTTCACTACGAGCCCGATGTTGGCGTGGCGGGCGAGCAGGTCGAGCATGTGGTCAAAGAACCCGACTCCGGTGGCGGCCGAGCGTTCCTTGCCGTCGAGATCGAGAAATACGTCGATCCCGGTCTCGTTTGTCTTCCTGGTCACGCTAGCCTGCCTGGTCATCGTCTTCCTCTGTGTGTTCAGCCCTCGCCCGGGCTGAAAGGCCGTGTACCGGCAGTCCCTCTGCTTTCGCCAGGACCCCGAGGGGCCCGGCCAGCGAGGCCGCCGCTTCCGAACTCAAGCTTACCCGCGCGGTCTTCCGCCGGAACGTCGCGGGCGAAAGCGGGCCGAATATTCGACCGGTACCGCCGGTCGGGAGAATGTGGTTGGATCCGGCAAGGTAGTCGCCGAACGCGGTCCCCGACTCGGGGCCGGTAAAAACGCATCCGGCGGTGCGTACCCGAGGAGCGAGTTCGGCCGAACCCGGATCCATGAGCTGAAGGTGCTCCGGCGCGAACTCGTTGGCCAGATCAATCGCCAGTTCCGGTTCCGGCGCGGCGACCAGGGCCAGCCGGCAATCCTTGACACTGGGCTCCCGGGCGGCCACCGCTTCGACTTCGGCCGCAAGCCGGTCGAGGGTGGAGTCGTCCGGGCCGACCGCGACCAGCGGGCTCTCGCTGCCGTGCTCGGCCTGAGCACAGAGATCAAGCGCCGCCGGCCCCGGCGGGGTATGGCGGTCGAACACGAGCATCAGGTCCGACGGGCCGGCCAGCGAATCAATCCCGACCTCACCGAACACCTTCCGCTTGGCCGCCTGGACCCAGTCGTTTCCCGGCCCGGCG
>JBGUDX010000301.1:0-1966 GCA_041821645.1 Acidobacteriota bacterium | reverse complement strand
AGTTGCACGAAGTGGCCGGCAAGGTGACCCGGGAGGATCGCCCGGAAGGGGTGCGGGTCAGGACGAGACTTCCGCCTGGAGAGCTGCACCGATTCGACGATCTGGCCGTCGGTTGAGGCCGGGCCGGAGGCTCGCGGCCGGCTTGGATATGGTGGCGCGATGAGGCTCGACTTCCAGATACTCAGTGACCAGGCCGTTTTGCCGACCCGGGCCCATCAGGGTGATGCCGGGCTCGATCTTCACGCCTGCGAGGAGGCCCATATCGGGCCGGGGGAGCGGTGGCAGGTCGGCACCGGAGTTGCTGTCGAGATCCCCGGGGGGCATGCCGGCCTGATCCTGCCGCGCTCCGGCATGGCCCGGAGGCACGGGATTTCGCTGGTCAACGCGCCCGGTCTGATTGATTCCGGCTATCGCGGTGAGATCAAGGTTCTGCTGTTGAACAACGACCCGGCCGAGGTTTTCCGGGTTCAGCCCGGCGACCGGATCGCCCAACTGGTGATCACGCCGGTGGTCGTAGCCGAGCCAGAGGCCGTGGACGAACTGGCCGCCAGCGAGCGGGCGGAAAACGGCTTCGGTTCGAGCGGTCGCTGAACGCGGCGGCGCTAGCCGGCCCGCGCCGCCTCCAGGGCCGATTGATGGGCCGCCGTTTCGAACTCGTCCGATAGCGGCGTCAGGTCAACGCCGCCGCCGTGATGGTGCTCGAGCGCGAGTTTGATCAGGTGGTCGGCGAACCAGGCGTTCTTCGGCAGCAACGGCCCGTGCAGATACGTGCCGATCAGGTTTCCCTGTTGAACCCCTTCCGTGCCGTCCTTGCCGTTGTTGCCGTGCCCCGACTTGACCCTGCCGAGCGGCTCACACCCGGGGTCCAGCCAGGTTCTCCCACCATGGTTTTCGAATCCGGCCAGGGTGCGTTCACTACCGTCGAGGCTGACCGAAATCGCGACCGGGCCGATCAGCCGCGGCCCCGGATCACGCACCGTCTCCAGCCCGACAAGGCCGAGGCCCTGAATCTGTTCGTCGTCCAGCTGGTATGAGCGACCCAGCAGCTGGTAGCCACCGCAGACCGCGAGGATGACCACGCCATCGTCCCTGGCGGCGGCCATCTGTTCACGCTTCGTCCCGACGAGGTCGCCGGCAACCGCCTTCTGGTCCCGGTCCTGGCCCCCGCCCATGTATATGAGGTCGAAGTCCCGGTGGTCGAATTCCTCTCCGAGCCCGCATCCGGTGACCGTGAATTCGATTCCACGCCATTCACACCGCTTCCGCAGCAGGGTCAGGTTGCCCCGGTCGGCATAGATATTCATCTGGTCCGGGTACAGGCTGAGCAGGCGCAGTCGCATTGTCACACCATAAGGGCCGGAACGGGCCGGAACAGGCCGGATCAGATCGGATCAGATCGGGGTACCGGGTCATGCGGGCCCGGCCCGGTCCGGGGCCGGCCGGTCGGGACGCTACGCAGTCAGTCCGGCCGGGCGACGGCGATCACCGAGCCGACGTGGAGCTCGGTCGCCGGGACTTCGATCCAGTCCTCGACCTTCAGGCCGGCTTCGGAGAACTCCGCGGCCGCGGTGGCCCGGTTGATCCGATCGAGCTTGGTCGAATCCCTGTATTCGGCCAGATCCCCCAGCGGGGAGACCCGCTGCCGGAGCCGGTGCACGGTGACCGAGCCGGGGGTGGCCTCCAGCCGGACCGGACGGCTCGAGTAGATCCAGGAATCGATCTCGCGCAGATCAGGCAACAGTTCCGGTTCGACGCTTTCGGTCGGAAGCCCTTCGGAGAAGGCAAAGGCGGCGATTCCGCCCGGAGCCAGCCGACCGGCGGAGGCGGCGAGCAGAGCTTCGCGCCCGGATCGGCCGCCGACCGTCTGGAGCAGTTGCTGGGGCGCGAAGATCCGGTCGAACGGACCGGAGGCCGGCTCGGGTTCACAGGCGTCACCGGGCACCGCGAAGGTGCCCGGATCCGGCGA
>JBGUDX010000300.1:0-1981 GCA_041821645.1 Acidobacteriota bacterium | reverse complement strand
TGGGCGCTGCTGGCCTGGTTCGGGTTGCGCTTCGACCCGTTTCAGCGGAAGCGCGATCGGGCCTACGAAGCGGCGAAGGCCGGATCGGCCGGATCGGCGGATTCCGAGAGCGGCGGTTGATCGCGGCCGGTCGGCAGTGGATGCCGGCCGGCGGAGCTCACTTCTTGAGCTTGACCGGCTTGAGGCAGTTGACCACTCCGCGCCACGGCAGGGAGCCGCCCTGGCCGTCGATGTTCGCGTTGGTCACAGTCAGCCACCAGGTCCGTGGCGTGTACTTGCCAGAGATCGGGTGATTCGGGGCCGAAGACGAGACCAGCAGGTTTATGTACTTGTTGAGGACCCCGCCCGAGATCGCCTTGGAGCCCTTGGGGCACTTCACGCCGACGAAGCTGCCCTTGTTCTCCTCGGTCACTATCGGCTGGTCGGTCACCCGGGACTCGAGCGATACCTTTCCGGCCTTCCCGTTGCCGGCCGTCTGGGCCGCGGCGATCGCCGCCCGGTCGAGGTGCTGACCACCGCCGGCGACCTGAGTCGAAGAGGCGGCCCGGGTAGCGACCAGAACCGGGGAGTTGGGCGCCGCCACACGGTTGAGGCCGTCACCGACCACCGGGGTCACGGCCAGGCAGAATCCCGCGGCCACCAGCACAGTCGCCGCCGCGCCCCGGCGCAGCCGGGTTCTGGCCGCGGCGACGCGGAACCGTTCAAGCATTTCCCGGCCGCGCCCGGCACCGGCGGGAGTCCTGCCCCGTTCCTCCATGGCCCAATTGTTACAGGCCCGGGGCCGCGTCCGGCGACTATCGCTCGCGCGGCCGCTCGTGGGCGATCTTTCCGGCCCGGCTGAAGACGTCGTCCAGCATCTGCTCGGTGAGGCGGCCGGTGAATGTGTTCTGCTGGCTGGGGTGGTAGCTGCCGAGGATCGTGCGCTCTCCGATCGCTGCCTCGGCTCCGTGGCCGAAGCGTGGCTTCGGGCGCGGGATCTCATCCCCGAGTGCTCTTGTGGCCCGGATCACCCCGTCCCAGGCGAACGACCCGAGGGCGACGATCACCCGGGCCCGGGAGAACAGCCGGAGCTCCGCCTCGAGCCAGGGCACGCAGTTGTCGCGCTCTTCGACCGCGGGCCGGTTGGCCGGCGGCGCGCAGCGCACCACTGCGGTGATGAAGACACCGGTGAGCAGAAGGCCGTCCTCCGCGCCGACGCTGGTCGGCTGACTGGCCAGGCCGGCCCGGTGGAGCGCGGCGTAGAGCCAGTCACCGGAGCGGTCTCCGGTGAACATCCGCCCGGTGCGGTTGGCGCCGTGGGCGGCCGGCGCCAGTCCGACGATCAGGATTGAAGGATCCGGATCGCCGAAGCCGGGAACCGGGCGGGCCCAGTAACGCTCGCCCCGGTATCGGCGGGGCGGGTCGACCGCCACGCTCTCGCGCCACTCGACCAGTCGCTTGCAGCGACGGCAGGACGTGATTGCACCTTCGAGTTCGACAAGTTCTTTCCCGGGGGTGGTTTGAACCATGATCCCTACACTAGGTGCTGAATGAGCACCGACAATGCAAACCCGGCCAGATGACGCCGCTCGGCTTCCTGCCTCAGGTCGGTCCGCTCGAGTTGGCGATTGTCCTGGCGATCGTCGTGCTGATCCTCGGCCCCAAACGGATCCCGGAGGCGGCCAAGTCACTCGGGCAGGGCTTCCGGAACTTCCGCGGATCGATGGGTGGAGGCGACGACGACGAGGCCGATAAGCCGGAGCTCGGCGAGAAGAAGAACGAGGAGTAGGCCGGCTCCGGTCTACTCCCCTGGGGCGAACCGCTGTTTCCGCTCAATCTCCCCAACTTCCTGACCATTCTCCGGATCCTCGCGGTCCCCGTAGTGGTCGTCGCCCTGCTCGACGGCACCCCAATGGCGACACCCTCGCCGCTATCGTCTTCGCGCTGGCCGCGCTCACCGACGGGCTCGACGGCCTTGCCATCGGCTCGGTGCTGATCGCCT
>JBGUDX010000299.1:0-1983 GCA_041821645.1 Acidobacteriota bacterium | reverse complement strand
AGGTCTTCGGAACGCTCTTGCGGGGTCTCGGCTTGCGAGAGGTCTTCTTCCATGAAGCGGCCTTCGCTATTCGAGCTTTGAATCCTGCGTTGGCCGGGTAGGGCCGGGATCAGCCGGACTGCTGCCGGGAAGACTCCCCGGCAGCCGCGTGCTGCCGGGCGGCGCGGCTCGCCCAGGGGTAAAGGACGGCGGTCAGGGCTACGCTGATAATCGCCAGGCCGAGCAGCATCGCCTCGATCGAGTCCCCGAGGGCGACGGGGTCGGTGCCGACCTCGTTGATTATCGCCCCGGCCGCCGCGACCGAGAGGCCGGCGGTGCCGATCACGATCGCCAGGGTGACCCCCGATGCTTCGCCGGCCCGGTCGGGCGACACGACCGCCTGGGTGCCGATCGTCGCCATCGACCAGCCGATGCCGTAGCCGCCGCCGAACGCGACCAGGCCGAGCATGAAGATGACGAGCGGCGGTGACAGC
Organism: Acidobacteriota bacterium; assembly: GCA_041821645.1. Lineage (GTDB taxonomy): Bacteria > Actinomycetota > Thermoleophilia > Solirubrobacterales > 70-9 > 67-14. Next base: position 1,510 of record JBGUDX010000299.1, on the reverse strand, counting down.
CACAGGACGAGCAGGCCGAGCGCTCCGACCGCGGTCCCGATGGCCATCACGTTCGGCACCTGAAAGCGTTCGCCGAGCCGGCCGGACAACGGCCCGGCGGCACCGAGCGCGACCGATGCCGCGATGAAGATCAAGCCGGCCTCGACCGCTGAATAGCCCTCCACCTGCTGCAGGTAGACCGTCACGCCGAAGGTCGTGACCACGAAGGCGGTGTTGCCGATCGTGCCGAGCAGGGTGATGCCGACGTAGGCGTGGTTGGAGAAGAGCGCGAGGTCGATCAGCGGGTTCCTTGCCCTGCGCTCGCGGGCAATGAACATCCCGATCAGCAACAGTCCGAGGGCGAGCAGTCCGAGGGTGTCGGGAGAAACGAAGCCCCAGTCGTCGGCCCGGTCGACCGAAAAGGTGATCGCGGCGATTCCGAGTGAGATCAGGGCGACGCCGGGCAGGTCGATCGTCTTCGGTGCCGACTCGTCCCGGGACTCCGAGACGTAGCGGTAGACGAGGAAGGCGGCGATCAGAGTCACCGGCACGTTGATCAGCAGCACGGCTCGCCAGTCGACCCACTCGGTCAGCGCACCGCCGACGAACGGGCCGAGCGCGGTCGCGATCGCCCCGAAGCCGTATGCGTTGCCGATGGCCCGCATCTGACGGCCCGGAGGGTAGGCGTTGCTGAGTACGGCGATCGCGACGCTGAAGAGGATCGCCGCTCCGACGCCCTGGATCAAGCGGAAGCCGATCAGAACCTCGGCGCTGGGCGCGAGGCCCCCGGCGAGTGAGGCCAGGGTGAAGATCAGCAGTCCGGTGATCAGCGTCTTCTTGCGGCCGACCAGGTCGCCGATGCGGCCGGCGGGAATCAGAGTCGCCGCCAATGCCAGCATGTATCCGCTGATCACCCACTGCAGTCCGGTCGTCGTCGTGTCGAGTTCGACTGCCATCTCCGGCAGCGCGAGATTGAGTGCGAAGAAATCGAGATTGACGACGAAGATCGCCATCGAGACCGCGGCGAGCACGGCCCCCAGATGCCCTTCATGGGACTTGCCCGGGCCCGGGTCGGTCGCTCCCCCGGTAGACGCCGCCCCCGTCTCCGACGGCCCCCCTCCGGCGCTTCGGTGGCTTGGGTGGCGATGCCACCAGCGGAAGTCCACGCAGCGATACTATGCCGCGCCAAACGGAGATGCCGGTTCCGATTTCAGCCCAGCTCGAGGCTGGTGATGCCGAAAATCCTCCCGAGCGGCAGTCCGGGCTCCGGACCACGGTAGATCCGCGCGGTCTCGAAGCTGCGCTGCATGTCCATTGATTCGAGCAGATTGACGGCCGCCTCGTTCGGCAACGGAACATCGACCGCGACCCGGCCGTCAACCCGTTCCGCGAGGGCGAGGATCAGCGTCTCGGCAATGCCGGCATCCCTGGTGAAGACCGGGCCGATCCGGTGGCCGGGGCCAGTCTCGCGGGATGCGGCGAATCCCGTTATGGCGCCTGAGCCGTCAGTGGTCACCAGGGAATCCCTCCC
>JBGUDX010000298.1:0-1988 GCA_041821645.1 Acidobacteriota bacterium | reverse complement strand
GTTCTGCCAGCCGGCCCGGGCGACCTCGTCGGTCAGCGCCTCGCCGTACCAGGAGCCGGCGACCGGGTCGGCGATCCGGCCGAGCGAGGCCTCATCCTGGAGCACAATCTGGGTGTTGCGGGCGATCCTGCGGCCGAGGTCGCCGGGCTGCCCCAGGGCCCGGTCGAACGGCGTCACGGTGACCCCGTCGGCGCCACCACATCCGGCGGCGAACGCGGCCGTGGTGACCCGCAGCATGTTCACCCAGGGATCGACCGCGGTGATCATCCGGGCGGTCGTCTTGCCGTAGGTGGCCGAGTGCCTTGACCCCGGCTCCACCCCGCACTCCTCCAGTACCCGCGCCCAGAGCCGGCGGACCGCCCGGAACTTGGCGATCTCGAGGAACTGGTCCGGGCCGACGGCCAGGGTGAACTCGATCTGGGCGGCCGCGCCGGCCGGCTCGAGACCGGCCGCCCCGGCAGCCCGCAGGTGCTCGACCCCGGTGGCCAGAGCGATGCCGAGCTCCCAGGCGGTGCTCGCCCCGGCTTCGACGTGGATTGCGGTATCGACCCCTAGCGCCCTCACCCGGGGCATCGTCCGGCTGACTTCCAGCGCCATTCCGGCCGCCTGGGCCAGAGCCTGCTCCGGGGGGCCGGGCAGGGTGCCCTCGCGGGCCAGGGCGCCGAGCGGGTCGGCCCGGAACGAACCGAGCGCCCGGTCCGGTGCGATCCCGTTCTCCCGCCAGCAGGCCGCCAGCAGCGCTGCCGCCGGGATGGCGGCCGCGCCGGCTTCCAGTGCGACCCCGGCCATGTCGAGATGGACGCCTTCGAGGACCTGGTCGATGTCGTCGAGGGTGGAGATCGCGATGCCATCGGCACCGCGGGCCCGCTCGAATCCGTCAGCCTCCGGCCCGATTCCGAGCCGGGCGGCGCGGTCGAAGCAGAGTGTCAGCTCGGCCACGCCACCGTTCAGGTCCTCGAGGATCTCCCGATTGGCCACCGAACGGTCGGGGTGGCCCTGCTCCTGGCGAATCTGCCAATGGCGGCCGGCCCGGGTCCCCCGCACGAACGGCGCCTCCCCCGGCAGGCCCGCGGGGTCCGGGGCGAGGGCGTCCTCGCCCGTATAGAGCCACTTCGCCCTGATTCCGTCCTCGAGTTCGGTTGCCGGGTCGGCGTCGACTTCGCCTCCACTCGCCCGCTCGCTCCACTGCTCGTAAGAGACGGAATCGAAGTCGGCGGCCAGTGGGTCACTCATGGTCGAAAGGGCGCGTAGACATGGACTCGCAGGGTATCTGCCCCGCCCGGCCCGATGCCGCCTTCCCCCGCGGCACGGTGCCATTAATTCTGCCGGGGGCGATCTGCTCTGTCGCCGGGGGCGATCGGCCGTATGCTGACCAGGTTGGCCAGGCACAGGAAAGAGTCGGATCTCCCGCGAGTCCCCTCGGAGCGATTCAAGTTCGCACGGGTAAGGGAGAACCCCTACCGGGCGGTGGCCCAGCGACTGGGGCTGGCAGCGTTCCTGCTGATCCTGCTGGCCATGATCACCTTCATCGGCCGGGACGGCTACACCGATACGGCCGGCGGCAACGCCCCGCTCACCTTCATCGACGCGCTCTACTACGCGACCGTAACCATCACCACGACCGGTTACGGAGACATCGTGCCGGTCACCCAGTCTTCGCGACTGGTGACCACAATCGTGGTGACACCGGTGAGGATTCTCTTCCTCGTTTTGCTGGTAGGCACTACTCTTGAACTCGTGGCCGACCGATCGCGATTCCTGTACCGCCTCCGCAGCTGGAAGAAAGACCTCCACGATCACGTGGTCGTGTGTGGCTTCGGGGTCAAGGGCCGCTCGGCGCTCGAGTACCTGGCCAACCACAGGTCAACCCTTGCCGCGGTGGTGATCGACACGTCCGAGGAGGCGCTCGAACTGGCCAACACCATGGAGATCAGCGGCATCCTCGGCGAGTCGTCCGACCCCGAGATCCTGCGGGCCGCCGAGATTCC
>JBGUDX010000297.1:0-1992 GCA_041821645.1 Acidobacteriota bacterium | reverse complement strand
GGACCCTTGTCGAGCAGCGGGGCGTTCGGGTCCGGTTTGTCGTCTACCGCGCCCTCGGAAGGTGCGCGACGTTGATGGCCGTTGATCAGGAACGCGGCGAACGCGATCAGAAACGCGAAAGCGAGGATGTCGTTGCGGCCCTCTCCGGGCTGGGTGATGATCATCACCCCACCGGAAAGCAGAATCGCCCCGCCGACCAGGGTCGCCGGCCCCACCCCGTAAGGGCGGCCGACGGTCCAGCAGGCGAGCAGGGCGACCCCGACGCAGAACATGTTGAACAGTGGCGAGAGCCAGTCGCTCTGCATCAGGGCGATCAGCGAGCCATGCATCAACTCGGAGGTCTGGGGGTAAAACCAGACCGCCAGCCGGAGCGGGTCAGTGAAATGAAGCGGGTTGGTCGAGGCCTCCTGGACGAACCGCGCCGCAGCCGGCATGTGGTACCAGGTGGTGTCGCCACCGAACATGCCCTGGTCGAGGCTCAGCTGGGAGGGAAAGCTCCACTCGGCGACCACCCAGGACGCCACGGCGACGGCGAGGAGAAAGGCCCAGGTCGGGACCTTCGGCGCCGCGATCGGCTCGATGCCGCGCGGCGCGAACCGGTAGCCGAGTCCTGCCGCGACCAGCCCCACCAGCACGCAGCCGACGATGATCCAGCCGAGGGTCAGGATCGAGAGGGTGCCCAGGAGCTGGAGCGCGATGATCAGCAGCGCAACGCCGAGAGTGAGCTCGGCGAGACGGGCCAGGGCTCCCGAGAATTCGGGCACGATCCATCGCCTGAGCCAGTAGGCGCCCAGCCAGGTGGACAGGACGATCGCCGCGATCGCGACGGTCCCGACGACATAGGAGGAGAGGGTCGGGGTCAACCCCGGCCTTTGAGCTCGGCGAACACCGGCGTCATCCTAAATGAGTGGCACCGCGGAAGCGGCCGAAGCCGCGGGGCCGGGCGGTCAGGATGCAGAGCCCGGACCGACCCCGGTCCCGACCTGGCAGGCGACCCCGGTGCCGGCCAGCCCGCAGTAGCCTCCGGGGACCTTGTCGAGGTACTGCTGATGGGGCTCCTCGGCGTAATAAAACGTCCCGGCGGGCTCGATCGTGCTCGTGATCTCGCCGACTCCCTGCTCGTTCAGGGCTTTCTGGTAGGCGGCCCGGACCCGTTCGGCGGTTTCCAGCTGGCGCTCGTCAACGGTGAAGATGCCGGACCGGTACTGGGTCCCGACGTCGTTGCCCTGCCGCATCCCCTGGGTCGGATCGTGCTCGGTGAAAAAGACGGCCAGCAGTTCCTCGTACGAGGTCACCTCGGGGTCGAAGACGACCATCACCGCCTCGGCGTGGCCGGTCCCGCCCGAACAGACCTCTTCATAAGCAGGGAACGCGGTGATCCCGTTCTGGTAGCCGACCGCGGTCGTGTAGACGCCGTCGAGTTTCCAGAAGAGCCTTTCGGCTCCCCAGAAACAGCCGAGCGCGAAATATGCGACCTCGAGTCCTTCAGGGAACGGCCCCTGGATCGAGTTGCCGAGCACGGTGTGGCGGCCGGCCACCGGAAAGGGCGACTCGGTCCTGCCGGGAAGTGCTTCGTCCTCGGCGGGCAGGGTTGACTTCTTGCGACCGAAAAGCATCGTCCGATGATACCCGGCGACCCGCGCCGCCTTCCGAAATCATGACCCGGGCCCGAATGTCGCGGCCGACCCGATTCCACCCGGAGGCTAAACTGACCGCCATGCGGACCCGGACAATCGACGAGAGCGAGATCGGAATCACCTGGGTGATGGACCATCCCATGGAGCTGACCTCACACGCGCTGGTCAGCGACGGCAAGGTCTGGATCATCGATCCGGTCGATAACGCCGAGGTAATGGAAAAGGTCGCCGATCTCGGCGAGCCTCAGGCGGTGCTGCAGCTGCTCGACCGCCACAACCGGAACTCGAAGAAGATCGCCGACCGTCTCAACATCCCCCACATCTTTTTGCCCGAGGAACTCCGGGGGACTCCGTT
>JBGUDX010000296.1:0-1999 GCA_041821645.1 Acidobacteriota bacterium | reverse complement strand
CTCGATATAGGAACGACAGATCACGCCGGGTCGCGTAACCACCGGCCCCGAGCGCCATCGTGAACAGCGCGGTCGCGGCGGCGGCCTGGGCGACCGCGGTCGAGTCGGTCGAGGCGTAGTAGTAGACGGTGCTGCCGACGCTTATCCCGAGCAGCAGGCCGAAGGCGAACAGCAGAGTCAGCGCGAGTCCCTGCGCGCCACGGCTGTTGGCCAGGTTGAGCCCGATCAGGCAGCCGAGCGAGAACAGCCAGGGGATGAACCACTGCCAGCCGCTCAGATCCTGGCCGACCCAGACCCCGAGTGCCGCGAAGCCGACCGTGACCGCGACCAGCGCCATGACGCGACCGAAGATCGCGTTGCTCGAGACGCCCGTCGATACGGGAGCTGCGAGAGTCGGCTCGGCAGTTGACATGCTCCGGACCCTAGCCGACGGCGGCGGGTCGGCCCTGCGGAGGGCAGTTTCGGGCCATTTGCGCGCCGATGGTTGCGCCCCGGCGGCGGCGGGAGCCGCCGCTCAGAACAGCTTCAACCTGACCTACCCGGTGGCGGGCCGCGCGGTGGCCGCGGACGGATTGAAGCCCTTGATTATCAGCCAGAGCGCCAGGACCATCTCATTAACCGCTATCGGAAGGGCCAGGAGGAGCATGGGAGTCGCGGTCGGACTCTCACCGGACAGCCCCAGCAGCCCGGCGACCAGGAGCAGGGCTGCTCCAGCCAGACCCCAGACCGACAGGAACCGGGGCACGAGTCTCGTCTTGTAGAGCAGGTAATTGAGGATCAGAGCGCTGACGCCAAAGGCGATTACGGTCCCGAGTATGTCGGTCCAGTCCCGCGCCGCCAGCAGGACATCGCCCAGCGGTTGAAAGCCGGGGGCATCCAGGGCTGATGCCTGAACGAATTCCTGGCTCAAGGTCAACAGCAACAGCGAGCTGAGCGCGCCAACGACGATTACTGCGCCCTCGATGATCCTTGCAGCGACATAGCCGAGGGCCAGGCCCTCACTGCTCTGCCTGAGGACCGGAAAGAACATGACCCCGATTGCGATGACTGCGGCGGCCGTGACCAGGTCAAAAAGCGTTCCGAGAACCACTCCACTTTCGTCTGCGGACAGGTTGAGGAGATAGTCCGGGTCGTCCAAAAGCGGGTTCAGGACGGCCACGCTCAGCGCGGCCGCCACTGTGGCGATTATGAAGAGCGCTCCCAGAGTCCTTGCAGTCGCTTTGCCTGTATTCATTCGTGAATTTCCTTCGGCCGCCCGGATTCGGCAGTAGTCGTATGTTTTGGATCCTGGCGGCGGGCGCGATAGCCCGGAGTCCGGCGTCGGTCAGGGATGGTAGCCCAGGCCGCTCAGGGGCCGTTGAGACGGGCGATGATCGCGTCCCCCAAATCCGGTCCGGAGGCTGGAGCGTGTAGTCGCCTGGTTCGCTCCCCCTCCTCGGACACTCCGGCAGAACTAAGGTAGGCCAATGACGACGGGGGACGAAACCCGAATCGAAACAGCCGACGTACTCGACGCCGATCCGCCCGGGTTCACGAAGGCAGAAGCAGAAGAGATTGCGGCACGCCACTTCGATCTTGTCGGTCGCGCCTCGGCCCTGGCGAGCGAGCGCGACCAGAACTTCCTGATCGAGGATGATTCCGGCGGGCGTGCTGTCCTCAAGATTTCCAGCGCCGCTGAGCAGACGGCGGTGATCGAGATGGAGGTCGCCGCCGCGCTGCATGCCAAGCGCGCCGATCCCGAGCTGCCGATCGCGCTGCCGTGGCCGGTCCGTGGCCATACGCGGGGTGGCTCATTCCTGGCCGAGGACTACCACGTCTCCGCCGAGGGGGATGCGGGCGCCAGACACCGGGTGCGGATGTACGACTTCATGGACGGAGAGGCTTCGGCCGACTCGTTGAGCCTCGATCAGGATGGGCTCTGGGAGTTCGGGCGCGTCCTCGCCCGGCTCGGGCGGGCGCTTCGCGGCTTCTTCCACCCGGCCGCCGGGCGGGTGCTGCT
>JBGUDX010000295.1:0-2004 GCA_041821645.1 Acidobacteriota bacterium | reverse complement strand
GTGGTCGTTCGTGATGTTTCCCGGCGGATTCGGCACCCTGGACGAGATGTTCGAGGTCCTGACCCTGATCCAGACCGACAAGTCACGCCCCCACCCGGTGGTCCTGGTCGGCAGCGAGTACTGGGGCGGGCTGGTCAGCTGGATGGAGCAGAACATGCTGGCCGACGGACGCGTCTCGTCCCGGGACATGGATCTGTTCAAGGTCGTCGACGGAGTCGATGCGATCGTCGCCGGCGCGACCTCCGGGCTGCCGGTCCCTCCCTACGGCCTGGCCTGACCGGCTGGCGTCGACGACCCGGGGCCCGCCCCGGAAACGACGAGATCGAACAGTTGGCGGCAGTTTCTGTCGATCACTTCCAGGACCTCCTCGAACCTGTCGTTTTCGTCGAGGTATGGATCGGGGACATCTTCCTGCTGGTCGCCGCCGAACTCGCGGAGCAGCCGGATCTTCGATCCGTCACTGCCTGAGATCGCCATCAGGTCGGCGTGGTTCTTTCTGTCCATGGCGACGATCAGGTCAAACCGCTCGAGATCGTCCGCGGTCACCTGCCTTGCCCGGCCCTTGAGTTCGATCCCCAGTGATCTTGCGGCCTCGACCGCCCGCGGATCCGGGCTATTGCCGACCTGCCAGTCGCCGGTCCCGGCCGAATCGATCTCGAAACTACCGGCGAGCCCCTCGTGCTCGACCAGATCCCGGAACAGGGCCTCCGCGGTCGGCGAGCGGCAGATGTTGCCCAGGCAGACGAACAGTACGCGCGTGCCGGGGCCGTCCTGCCTCAGCGGCCGAGCGCCTTCAGCCGGGCGTTCAGCCTGTCGATCCGCCGGTTGGCGTTGTCGCTCATTTCCCCGAATCTGGACGTTTGATCACGGACCGCCTGCCAATCGGAGCGACCGATTCAGATCTTGAGCAGGACGATCGTATTGAGGAAGAAGATGATCGCGGTGGCCACGGTCGCCCGGTCGAGATTGCGCTCGACCATCGAGCCGCCACCGATGGAGCTGCCTCCGCCACCTATGCCGAAGGCTCCGGAGAGTCCCGCGTCCTTGCCCGAATGAAGCAGGATCAGGAAGACCAGAAGGAATGCAATGCCGACTTGGATCAGTGCCAGGAACGAATACATACGAAGGCGCAGTCTAGCCGGACGGAGTTTCGTCCGGCTTCCCGCCGCCCGCCGGTCCGCCGGGATCGCCCTGCCCCGCCTCCGGCGGGTCCTTCCAACGCGCCTGCTCCAGGCGATCGAGGATCGAAACCGCTTCCCCGCGCAATTCCGCGTTCAGGACCTCGTAGTCCTCTTGCGGCAGCTTGCCCGAGTCGCGGTCGGCGCGGGCATCCCTGATTTCCCGGTACTTGGCCTCGCGGGCAGCCTCGAGCGCCGCGATTTCCGGGTCTTCGGCCCGGCTCGGCCCGGACCCACCCCAGAAAGGACGGGACACGAACGCGGCAACGAGGAGACCGAGCAGGATCAGCCAGACGATCTCCATCAGGTCCGCTCCCCTCGCCGGAGCGGGCTCGCCGGCCAGGCCGCGAACAGCGCCCCGAAGATCGCGATCACGGCCCCGATCCAGATCCAGGTGACCATCGGGCTGACGATCACCCGGAAGGTAATCGGACCGGCCAGTTCCGGGTCGGTGTAGGAGGCGATGATCTGGTCGGTGGCGATGTCCTGGACCCGAACCATCTTGCCGGTCAGCTCGCTACTCCGAGCGGGATCTTCGCGAATCGCCGGCAGCACCCGGGCCCGCATGAACTGGCCGAAACGACGGTCGGCGGTCTTGGCCCGCCGCTGGATCTCGGTGGTCTCCGGCTCGAGCGAGACCCAGTAGTCACGGCGAAAACCGGCCTCAAGCCCGACCTCACTGGTGGCCTCGCCGCGAAAATAGCCAGAGACCGTGCGGGTGCCGTCAGTGGCCTGGTAGTAGCGCCGGGTCGGGTGAAGGCTGGCGAATTTCCGGCCATTGCGCTCGACTTCGAGGTCGGCCCCGAAGATCAGCGCCTGGCTGTCG
>JBGUDX010000294.1:0-2020 GCA_041821645.1 Acidobacteriota bacterium | reverse complement strand
GTAGAGGCTGGCGAGTGCGCGGATCAGGCGTGGCCGTAGGGCACGCTCGAATCCGGCTCTTTCGATTCGGGCCCGTCATCGGGGGTCTCGTACTCGAAGGTGCCGCGGGTGACCGAGACCACCTGTTCGGCCAGGGTGGCGCCGTCGTCGGGATCGACCGGGGTGGCGATTATGCGTAAGACCACCTCGTCGCGGTCGATCTCGTCCAGCCAGATCGACGGCGGTCGCCGGGTCGGGACGGTGACCGCCTGATCGAGCATCTTCTGGACCTCCGCCGGGGTGACGTGGCTGTCGAACCGGGCCTTGATGTCGATGCCGGGTGGCTCACGCAGCGGCACCACGGTCAGGTTGAGCAGCATGCTGTTCGGGATCAGTGTGCGCTCGTCCTTCTCGAGGAAGGTTGAGTAGAACAGGCCGAGCGAACTGACCGTGCCCTCGATCGGGGTGGCTACGCCGATTCCGGACAGGCGCACCCTCTGACCCACCTGGAACGGCCGGGTCGCCTGCAGGACGACCCCGGCGAATACGTTGCCGAGAGTCTGCTGGGCGGCGAGACCGATCACCACGGCGGTGAACGCGCCTCCGACCGCGAGCGTGCTGGTCTTGACCCCCGCGATCTTCAGGGCGATCACGCCGATCAGCACGATCGCCAGCAGCTTGATCACGAAGATGACCGTTCCGGCCGTCCCGGGATCGAGGCGCTTCATCAGCGAAGGGGTGAGCGTCTTGCCGAGGGCCGAGGCAAAGCCCCAGCCGAAAGCGAACAGCAACACGGCGGTCACGATCCGGGCTTCGGTGCCGTAGCCGGGGAACCATTCCTGGCGATGATCGAAGGCGACCAGCACGGCGGCGATCAGGATCGAGTAGATGATCAGCCGGGGCCACGCCCGCCCGCGTTCCGGGGCGCTGATCTCGTCACCGAGGCCGACCTCACGCCAGGCATGGGTCCGGGTCTCGAATATGCGGCTTGGCGCCACCGTCTTCGTAACCTTCTTTTTCGGGCGATCCGACTTCACGTGAGGCCGAGACTACATCTGGCGACAGCGAACCGGTTCGCGATCGGGCGTGATGACCGGGCGGTTTCATTCCCCGGTCCCGGTCATCCGGATCAGTCCACGAACCGTGTGAATCGCCGGTGATCTGGCCCCGATCGATTGCTGGCTATCCGGGCCCAATCCGTATATGCTCTTTACACCGTTTCGCGGTCTGCGAAGCATTCCGCGGAATGGTGTGTTGAAAAGGGGTAGGGGCCGGATATCCGGCAACTTCATATCTGGAGAGGAACCGTTTTGAAGCTGTTTCGTCTGATCGTCGCCGCACTCGCAATGTCGCTGGTTTTCGGGGCCGCTGCCACCAGCGCCACCGCCGGCGGGAACATCACCAAGCAGGCCAAGAAGAAGTGCAAGAACAAGAACGGCAAGGCGAAGAAGAAGTGCATCAAGAAAGAGAAGAAGCGGCTGAAGAAGAAGCAGCAGGAGCAGCGCAAGAAGAAGCCGCCGGTCACCATCCGGACCACTGAATATGGCATCCCCCGGATCATCGCCGGCAACTTCCGCGGTCTCGGTTACGGCTTCGGCTTCTCTCTGGCCAGGCAGAACATCTGCTCGATGGCCCAGATCTACACCACCGTTCGCGGCGACCGGTCAAAGCACTTCGGCCCCGACGAAGAGTGGATGCTGACCGGCAACGGGATCCCGTTCACCAACCTCGAATCCGACTTCGCCCACCGGCGGATCATCAACAACGGCACCGTCGACCGACTGCTCAAGCTGGATCCGCCGAACGGCCCCTCACCACAGATCAAGAGGGTCGTGGACGGCTACGTCAAGGGCTATAATCGCTACCTCGATCGCACCGGCGTGGACAACATCCCCGACGAGACCTGCAAGGGCGAGCCCTGGGTCAAGAAGATCGACAAGCAGCAGGTCTACCTGCGGTTCTTCCAGCTAGGCACCATGGCCGGATGGGGAGCCGCGGTTGACGGCATCGCCAACGCCGCCCCTCCCGGGGCGCCGCTCGC
>JBGUDX010000293.1:0-2030 GCA_041821645.1 Acidobacteriota bacterium | reverse complement strand
CTTCATGGCCTTTCAGTACCCGGTGGCGATTCCCGGGGTTGCGGTCAGCAAGTACCTGCGCATGATCCTCAACGCCCACCGCGAGGCGCAGGGCGAGGCCCCGCTGAAGATCCGCGAGTTCGCCGCCCGGGCCCGCGAAGCGATGGACCTGGCGGACATCCCCCAGGACTTCTCCAGCCGCTACCTCAACGACGGCTTCTCCGGCGGCGAGAAGAAGCGCATGGAGCTGCTCCAGCTGGCCCTGCTCGAGCCGCAGATGGCGATCCTCGACGAGACCGACTCCGGGCTCGACATCGACGCCCTGCGCACGGTGGCCGACGGAATCAACAAGTTCTCGGGGCCCGGCATGGGCGCGCTCGTGATCACCCATTACCAGCGACTTCTCCACATGGTCGAGCCGGACGCGGTCCACGTGATGTACGAGGGCCGGATCGTCAAGGAAGGCGGCGCCGAGCTGGTTGACCAGCTCGAATCCGAAGGCTATGGCTGGATCAAGGAGGAGGTCGAGGCGGGAGCCGCATGACCTCCCCGGTCCCGTCTCCCGCGGCATCGCCGACCATGGTCGGCGACAGATCGCTGGAGTCGATCCGGACCGAGTTCCCGATCCTCCGCCGCGAGGTAAAAGGCCAGACCCTGGTCTACCTCGACAACGGGGCAACCGTCCAGAAGCCGGCCCCCGTCATCGAGGCGGTTGACCGCTTCTACCGCGAACACAACTCCAACGTGCATCGCGGCGTCCACACCCTCTCGGAGGAGGCGACCTCGCTCTACGAAGGCGCCCGGCAGACGGTCGCCTCCCATATCGGCGCCGACTCCCGCGAGGTCGTTTTCACCCACAACGCCACCGCGGCCCTGAACCTGGCGGCGAATTCGTGGGGCCGGGCCAACCTCGGGCCCGGCGACCGAATCCTGCTGACCGAGATGGAGCACCATTCCAACATCGTGCCCTGGTACCTGATCGCCGAACAGACCGGGGCTGAGCTCGACTGGGTCGAAGTTGACCGGCAGGGCAGGCTGGACCGGGACTCACTCGATGCAGGCCTGGCGCGCGAGCCGAAACTGTTCGCCCTGGCCCATGTCTCCAACGTGCTCGGCACGATCAACCCGGTCGCCGAAATCGTTGCCGCGGCCAGGTCCGCCGGCGCGGTCACGGTGATAGACGGTGCCCAGGCGGCGCCGAAGATGAAACTCGACATGACCGCGATCGGAGCCGACTTTTACGCCTTCACCGGCCACAAGCTCTATGGGCCGACCGGGATCGGCGTGCTCTATGGCCGCCGCGAACTGCTGGACGGGCTGGGCCCGTTCGAGGGCGGCGGCTCGATGATCAGCAAGGTGAGCAGGGAAAAGATCACCTGGGCCTCGGTCCCGGCCAGGTTCGAAGCCGGCACCCCGCCGATCGCCGAAGCGGCCGGGCTGGGGGCCGCGATCGAGTGGGTCGGCGGGGTCGGCCCGGATTCGATCGCCGACCACGAGCGTGGACTGACCGCATACGCCCTGCCCCGCCTTGCCGAGATCCCCGGGATGACCCTGTTCGGGCCGGCCGACACGACTGATCGCGCCGGGATCATCTCGTTCGAGCTCGACGGCGTCCACCCGCACGACGTGGCCGAGATCCTCGACCGGCACGGGGTCGCGGTCCGGGCAGGCCACCACTGCGCCCAGATCCTGATGAAACGACTCGACGTCGTGGCCACGACCCGGGCCAGCTTCGCCGCCTACAACACGACCGGAGAGATAGACCGCCTGGTCGAGGCCCTGCACGACGCCCGCCGCGTATTCGGGCTCCAGTAGCCACCGGCCCGCCCGACGGCGTCCGGTCTCACCTATTCCTTTTGACCGCAGTCCCGGCCGGAGACGGCCTGGCAGGCCGCGTTTTCGATCTCGAGCCGCAGCTTCAGGGCCCGGTTGACTTCGGCGTCTGAATACTTGAACGGGTAATCCTCGAACCAGTAGTTGACCTCGTCACCACCGTTGAACCAGACCGCGTTGCCACTGTTGGCCGGCTCCGGCAGGTTCTCCTGGGGAAC
>JBGUDX010000292.1:0-2036 GCA_041821645.1 Acidobacteriota bacterium | reverse complement strand
TTCTTCGGCGCCTTGCAGGCAGGGCCGGCGTAGCTCGCGCCCTCACGCTTGAGGTAGAGATCCGTGGACAGGCCCCCGCTGTGGACGTGGCCGGCGGTCGCGACCAGGACGCCGTCTTCGGCGATCTTCTTTTCGTTCTTCTGCCACCCGTTCGGATAAGGATTGTCGGCATCCTGCGGATAGGTGAACTTGCCGTCCGGTCCGCCCGAGCCGCGCAGCACGTCGAAGACCGGGTAGATCCCGCTCTCGACGTCCATCCAGATCGGTTTGACCGGGGTCATGCCGGCCGCCTCAGGAGCAGTGTCCGGGACGAAATCGATTGTGTAGGTGACGAACAGCTCCATCGGCTCGGGCTCGAGGTTGTGAAGCATGTGGTTCAGGATCCAGCCGTCACCGGCCTCGTAGCGGTAGCCGTAGCCCGGGGGCAGCTCGACGTTGGTCTTCTCCTCGCCGGTGGCGAAGAAGAGGCGCTCCCGCGCAGGCGCAGATGTGTTGATCCAGACGCCGTGGTGGAACATCACCTTGCTCGAACGGGGCACCGAGCCGTCGGCCCGGACCATGTTGGGAACGATCCGGGTGATCCAGCCGTCCACGGCCGGCTTCTCGCTGCCGGTGACCGGTTCGTAGGCGATCCGGTTCTGGCCGGAGGTCACCGCGATCGGGCCGATCGCGTAGGTAGTCCGCTCGGCCCCGTTGGCCAGCGTGGTGGTCGGGCTGGTCCCGGCCTGGGCCGTTGCGGTCAACCCGAAAGCGAGAAAGGCAGTGGCGATGACGGCGACCAGGGCGAAGCGGGTACTGCGGTCGGAGCCACGACAATCAGCAACTCTGTCTACTGCAAAACGCAATCTAGCCTCCCATTCGCGGTCCGGACCCTGCCAGGTCACCTTGACTACGGTAGCGCATCGGCCGGAAAGAGTGTGGAAAAAGCGGGCCCCGCCCGGCCATAGACTCGGGCCGGAATGAACGGTTCAGACAAAGACCTGATCGTGATCGGGGCCGGAATACAGGGGGCGACCCTGGCCCTGGCTCTCGCCGAGCGCGGGGTCGGGTCGACGATCCTGGAGCGCGGACCGCTGCCGCTGAGCGGGGCGAGCCTGCGGAACGAGGGCAAGCTGCATCTCGGTTTCGTCTATGCGCTGGACCGGAGCGGCCGGACCACCGCGGCGATGGTCGAGGGCGCGCTCACCTTCACGCCGTTGCTGGAACGCTGGTGCGGAGACATCGACTGGAGGTCGAGCCGGTCTGACCCGTTCGTCTACATCGCGGTGAACGGCGGCCTGGCCGGCCCCGACGAGCTCGAGGTTCACTACGAAGCGGTGATGGCGGAGATCGAACGGGCCAGCCGGGATCTCGGCTCCCTCTATCTGGGCGATGAGTCGTTCGGGACCGTCATTCGCGGCAGGGGTCCGGCTCCCGGCGTGAGGGACGGAGTCGCCGATGCCTGGTTCGAGACGCCGGAGCGGTCGGTTGATCCGCGCATGGTCTGTGAGGCCCTGGCCAGGGCGATCACCGACGAGCCGCTGATTGAGTTGCGCACCGGGAATCAGGTGACCGGGGCGAGGCGCGTCGCGTCGGGGTTCACCCTGGACGTGCTCACACCGTCCGGGCTCCGATCGATCGAGGCCACCCAGGTCGTCAACTGTTCCTGGGAGAGCAGGCTCGGGCTCGATCGCCAGGTACTCGGCGAGGCCCCCGATGCCTGCTACCGGGTGAAGCACCACGTGCTGGTCCGGGGCCCCGGGGCGTCAGCGTTCAGGCCGCTGACCCTCGTGCAGGGCCCGTACGGCGATCTGGTGCCCTGGCCCGACGGCGACGTCTACATCAGCTGGTATCCGGTCGGCAGGACCCATTTCGGCGATTCGCCCGCCGACGAGCTCCTGCCCGATCCCGGGGTCGCCTCATCGACCCTGAGCGAGATGGGCCGGCTGGTACCCGGTCTCGGGCGATTCCGCGTGATCGACCACGCCCCCTGCCACATCGTCGCCGCAGGGACCAGCGACATCGAGGATCCGTCGAGCGGCCTGCACTTCAGGTCC
>JBGUDX010000291.1:0-2041 GCA_041821645.1 Acidobacteriota bacterium | reverse complement strand
GGAGCCCAGGCCGAAGGGCTTCTGGTCGGCCTGGCAGACAGTGCCTTTGGGAGGTGTGATCAGCTCGACCAGGTATTCCGCCTCCGCCTTCTCGACACAGGAACTGGGGTCACGGAAGCTGACGTGGCCATAGCCCTCGTGGGTAAGCAGAACCGCATTCCCCAGCCGACGCTCGGCGCGCACCGCGTTTGCGTAGGCAGTGTTGGGATCGTGGCGCGTGCCGATCAGCATGATCGGGTTCGGGGTTTTCGCGCCCCAGGGTCCGCGGAAGCTGTCCTGACCGCGCACCGGCCAGGAGGCGCAGGGGGCCCACTCCCACCATCCCTGGACCTGGCCCTGAAGTCGGCTGATGCCTTTGAGCCGCCCGATCACCTTTGGCCAGCTCCGCAATGGCCTGCGGGCCGGCGCGTCGGCGCATTGGATCGCGGCCGACGTCGTGGCACCGGCCCAGCCAGGAGGCGTGAGAAATACGCGAGCCGCCGATTCGAGAGCCGAGCCGTCGCCCCCAAAGGCGGCTCGGAGATCCTTCGCATCCTGCGGCCACAGATCGGGTCCCCTCAACGGGCTGAATTGCGAGAGCAGGAGGTCGCCGTAGCTCAGCCGGTCGGGCGACAGCGTGGCCGGCTTTGACCCCGGGGCCGGGATCGAGCTGCGCTTCAACCGGGCCAAAAGCCGCTTCACGCGCTCCGCCGCAGATCGGGAGCCACCGGCGAGAGCGCAGCGTTCCGGTCCCGCGGTTTCACAGAGCGAGAGGAAACGGTCGAACACGCCGTCGGTCGAAGCCAGAATTCTGGCAACTCTCGACTCGGCCCCCTTCGCCCAGGAGACCTGATCGACAACTCCGTCGAGCAGCATCGCCCTGACCCGGCCGGGGAACATGTTGGCGTAGGTCTGACCGAGGTAGGTGCCGTAGGAGAAGCCGACATAGGTGAGCCGCTCTTCGCCGAGAAGCGCGCGAAGGTGGTCGAGATCGCGCGCCGTGTCGGCGGTCGAGATGTGGGGCAGTAGCCGGCCACTTACCCTGCCGCATCGCCTGGCAAGGGAGGCGACCTTGGGCCGGTAGCGCCTTGAGGCGGCCCCGTTGGTGGGAATCGAGGCCCCGGCCCAGAACCTTTCCTCGGCCTGGCGACTGCGAAAGCAGCGAACCCGCGTGCTGGCGTTGGTGCCGCGGGGATCCCAGCTGACCACGTCGAACCGGCCATCGCCCAGAGCATCGAGGTCGTCGGGGGCGCCCCGCACCAGACCGACACCCGTGTCTCCCGGTCCGCCCGGATTGATCAGCAACGATCCGATTCGCTGTTCGGGCTTGCCGGCGAGGTGGCGGGCGAGCGCAAGCGTGATCTTCCGTCCCTTGGGGCGGTCCCAGTCGAGCGGCACCCGGATCCGCGCACATTCGACACCGTCGGGGGATCCGCAGGGACTCCAGGAGATCGGAGCACCGTACGCACTGGCCGGCACGCCGCGCGCGGCCGGTGGCTCGGTGACCGTCAGCGCGACCAGCGATGTCGCGAAGAAAAGCACCGCCGCGGCGGCGCACACCCGCCCCAGTGTGTTCACGACGGAATCCCCTCATGGAATCCGGTCTACTCCTGCCCTGCACCTGTCGCTCCGCTCTATTCAGTTTTGACATCTGGATCGACCCTACCTCACCGAATGCGCCCGACAGGATTCGAACCTGTGACCTTCGGTTTCGTAGAGCTCAGGCAAGATACTCAAGACCATGAATACTGGGGCCAAATCGCGAATGACTGTGCGATTGACTGAGGTTTGTTCGACGGTTCGCCGAACTCCGCAGTGCTGAGCGGAATCCACCCATCTGCTGAACGCGCCCGACAGGATTCGAACCTGTGACCTTCGGTTTCGTAGTCGCTGACCCTGTTGCGTTGATCGGCACCGATGAGGGATTCGTCGAACCGTCTACCGCAGGTTCTTCTTTGAGCGATTCATCCCTGCCGCGCTCTGGCTGGCAGTTTGGCTCTGACTCTCAGGCAGACTTCTTGAGCCTGGTCTTCTTCCTGACGGTCTTGCCGCCGGCGTTCTC
>JBGUDX010000290.1:0-2046 GCA_041821645.1 Acidobacteriota bacterium | reverse complement strand
GAAAAGGCGCTTTTCCTCTCCCGCAACGGACGCCGGCTCTCACCCTCGGACGTGTCACGCCGGCTTTCGATCCGGGTCAACGAAGCGGCGGCGACGGGCGGCATCTCTCCGCACGCCCTGCGCCACTCGTTCGCCACCCACCTGCTGGAAGGCGGTGCCGACCTGCGCACGATCCAGGAGCTGCTCGGCCACTCCTCGATCTCGACCACTCAGGTCTACACGCACCTGGATGCAGCCAGGCTGCGCGACGTCTACGCCGGCAGCCACCCCCGCGCCTGACCGGCGCCGCCGATAGATTTGCCGGATGGACGAACGCCCGCACCAGCCGAGCCCGGGGCCGCATTGAAGCTGATCATCAACGTCGATGGCGGATCCCGGGGCAACCCCGGCCCGGCCGCAGTCGGTGTCGTGGTCCAGAATGCCGACGGCGGCATCCTGGAAGAGCAGGCGGTCCGGATCGGCGATGCGACCAACAACGTCGCCGAGTACAGGGCGCTGCTGCTCGGGATCGAGCGGGCTGTCGCCTTCGGGGCCGACGAGGTCGAGTTGATCGGCGACTCCGAACTCGTGGTCAGACAGGTCCTGGGCGAGTACAAGGTGAAGAACGCAAGAATCAAGCCTCTGCACGCAGAGGTGAAGGAGGCCCTCGGGGCCTTGCCGGACTGGTCGATCAGGCATGTGCGGCGGGAAGAGAACAGCGAGGCCGACGAACTGGTCAACCGGGCCCTCGATGGCTGACGGCCGAACCCGGCGGTCAGCGGTGACGGCCCCGCTTGGGGCCGGGTATACTCGCCCGACTTCGCGGCTGTAGCTCAGCTGGCTAGAGCGTCTGCTTGCCATGCAGAAGGTCGAGGGTTCGAATCCCTTCAGCCGCTTGCGAGTCACCGGCCAGCCGGGCCCGTGGCTCACCCGGCGCCTTGGCGGAGTGGCTACGCAGCGGCCTGCAAAGCCGTTTACACCGGTTCGACTCCGGCAGGCGCCTCTCGCGCCCGGTCCGGGTGCTCTTACTGGTCGGCGGGTGCCGCCGCCGACGCTTCTCGTGCGACGATTACTCCGAGGGCGGTGAACAGCAGCGCGCCGCCGAGCCCGAGAACTGTCGCCTGAGTCGAGAGATTGCCTCGTCGGAATTCGTCCAACCCGGAAACCACGTCGGCCGCGTCGACCGCGGCTCCCACCGACGCGACAGTCGACAGGGCTGATGGCGGCGCGGTCAACAGTGTGACGCCAAGGGTGAGTTCGCGCGCACCGTACAGCCGGGCGACGAATCGGTCGGACCTGGCGGGGTCGATGCCGAACAGGCGCGTCGTGGTGTCCGGCGCGACTCAGGCGCCGATGCCGATCATGGAGCGGGTCACGCCGACGAACATGCGGGTTGGGCTCATTGCCCGAACCTACAACACGGACGCGTCTTCATCCGAAAGGGCGCGCCGGCGTCGGAGCTTTCGCAGCAGCGCCGGTGTTCAGTGACCGTGTTCCTTGCCCCGCACGGTGCGCCACGAGTCCCAGGTTATCTTCAGGATCACGACCGTCATCGCCAGTCCGATCAGCGGGTCACCGAGCGGGAATCCCAGTGCGACGAGGGCGGCGCTGGCGACGACGGCAAGGCTGACGTAGGCGTCGGCCCGGGCGTGGTTGCCATCGGCGATCAGGGCGGGGCTGTCGAGGCGCCGGCCGGCGCCGGTTCGGATGCGGGCGGCGATCATGTTCCCTAGGTAGCCGATCACCCCGGCTCCGGCGAGCGCCAACAGGTGCTCCGGGTCCTCGGGGTGGATCAACCGGGAAACCGACTCGAATCCGACGACGCAGGCGGAGATGAAGATCGCTGCGACCACGAACAGGCCGGCACCCCGCTCGGCCCGCTCCGAACGGAGGGCGAATGCGACCGCAAGCGGGATCGCGGTCGCAGCGTCACCCAGATTGTGAATCAGGTCGGCCAGCAGGGCGACGCTGTCGGTTGCCAGGAAGATCCCGAGCTGTGCCAGCGCGGTCAGCCCGAGCACAGCCAGCGCCAAGCCGACCGCGCGCAGCCCCGCCCGCGACCTCTTG
>JBGUDX010000289.1:0-2049 GCA_041821645.1 Acidobacteriota bacterium | reverse complement strand
TCTTCGGTCTCTTCCGGTTCCTGTCTCGTGGCTCGGCGCAACTGGGCCCGCTCGCATTCGGTGGCTGCCTGGAATAACTGCTTCATGGTTAATCACAGCAGACCGGGGTGGTCGGCCCGGCTCCGGCTGGAGCCGATCTTTCAGCCGGCAGTGCGACGCACGAGAGTCAATCCGTCGGCCATACCGAGCATCACCGAGTCGACTCTTTCATCCTCGGGAATCCGGTCGTTGAGGCCGGCCATCGCACGCGTGCCGTCGTCTTCGGGGTCGAGGATGCTGCCGCCCATGAAAACGTTGTCGATCGCCAGCAGTCCTCCGGGGCTGAGGCGGGCAACGAGCTCTTCGTAGTAGCCCGGATAGCCGGTCTTGTCGGCATCGAGGTAGGCGAAGTCGATCGCCGGCTCGTCCGGTAGTGCTCTGAGCGTCTCTATCGCTGGACCGACCTTGATCTCTACCCGGTCACTGACGCCGGCGGCGTCCAGGTTTGCCCGGGCGGTTGCCGCCCGGGCGGGGTCGAGCTCACAACAGAGAAGTGAGCCGCCCTCGGCCAGACCGCGGGCGATCCTGATCGCTCCGTAGCCGGTGAAGGTGCCGACCTCGACCGCCTGCTTCGCCCCGACCAGCCGGACCAGCATCTCGAGGAAGGCGGCCTGTTCGGGGGCCGTCTGCATGATCGCCAGGTCGCCGAGTTCGGCCGTCTCTTTTTCGACACGCCTGAGAACGTCGTCCCTCCCCCAGGCGTGATCGCGGACGTACCGGGCGAGTTCTTCGTCTATCGGGGTCGGTTCGAGCGACATGAAGCAAACATACCCCAAGGCTTTGAATCTAGGAAAGCCTTGCGACCGTCCGGCTGAACTCGTCGGCCAGGGGCCCGGGAAAGCGCTCGTTGAAGATGTCGACCAGCTCTTCGTAGTACCAGAGGCTGCCTTCCCTGCCACCCCCGAAGCGTTGCCAGACCTTTTCTCCGTGCTCGGCGAGGTCAAGCACGATCGAGCGGGCGTTATGGAGCTTGTCGGCGATCGAGACCAGGAGGACCGACCGGTCATCCTCCTGGCGCAGGTGGGCCAGGTATTTCTCCTTGCGCTCCCGCCACGGAGGCTTCGGATCGTCGAGGGTGTCGCTGAGCCCGAGGACGATTTCCCGGACATGGTCACCGAAGACCCGGCCGATCTCGTCGAGGGCCTCCATTCCTCCCTGGTCCTCGGGCGCGTCGTGGAGCAGAGCGGCGATTGCTTCGTCCTCGGTCCCCCCTTCATCGATGACCAGCGAGGCGACTCCGAGGAGGTGGCCGAAATAGGGGGTGTCGGCGCCCTTTCGCACCTGATCCGCGTGGTATCCGGAGGCCATCTTCAGGGCGAGCTCAAACCGCTCGCCAAGTGTTCTGTCTTCAGCCACTGTCCGCCACCCTTCGGTTGCCCGCTTACCTGGAAGACCTTGTCAGATCGCGGGGTCACCCCCTATCCGTCACGGGCCCTTCATGTCCTGGATCACGTTGCCGCCGTCGACGACCAGGGTTTGACCGGTGATGTAGGAGGCCTCGGGGGCGGCGAGCATGAGGATCGCGGCGGCGACTTCTTCCGGGGTGCCGGGGCGGCCGACCGGGGTGTGCCTGCCCGCTTCGATCTCCTCCGGCGGGGAGCTGCCGGTCTCGATCCAGCCGGGATTGACCGAGTTGACCGTGGTCCCGACCTCTCCCAGCTCGATCGCCAGGGCGCGCATCAGGCCGTCGAGGCCGGCCTTGGCGGCGCTGTAGGCGGGACTGCCGGGAAAGCTGACCAGCGGGCCGGTGACCGAGCTGACGAAGATGATTCGGCCACCGTCTGAACGGGCGATCTCGGGCAGGGCGGCCCGGGTGACGTCGGCCGCGAGATCGAGATTCCGGGCGATTCCAGCCCGCCAACCTTCGGGCGTCAGCGCGGCAAACGGTCGGTCGGGGTCGTCGGTGCCGATCTGGCTCATGCCGGCGTTGTTGACCAGGATGTCGAGCTTTCCGTGGGCGCTCATCGCATCCTCGACCACCAGTCCGGCCTCGCCTTCAACGGTGAGGTC
>JBGUDX010000288.1:0-2051 GCA_041821645.1 Acidobacteriota bacterium | reverse complement strand
GCAGGGTCTCGAGCTCGCCGACGGTCAGTCCCAGCCTCCGCAGGCGCTCGAGCTGTATATCGCCGGTCATCGAGGTGCTCATCGGCACACCCACGAACGCTTCGGGGTGTGCCCGCCTGAAGCCGATCGCCCAGTAGCCGCCGTCCACGCATGGACCGAGCACGGCGTCGGTGCCGGGTCGCGCCAGCCGTTCCAGCGAGTCGGTCAGCAGTGCCGGGCTGACCTGGGGAGTGTCCATGCCGATCAGCAGCGCCGGGCCGTCGCAGGCCGCGAAGGCCGCGGCCAGCCGGTCCCCGAGCCCGCCGTCGGCCTGGGGTACTACCCCGATGCCTTCCGGCAGCCATTCGCCGGGCTCACCGTCGAGCACGATCGTCCGACCGCCGCAATCCGTCTGACTCACCGCGTCGAGGGTGTCGGCGATCGCCGCCTCTGCCAGCTCGGCCGCCTGCGCGGTGGTGCACGGCGGGCAGAGCCGGGTCTTCGAGCGTCCCGGAACGGGGGCCTTTGCGATTACGAGCAGTTTCGGGAGCACTTGCTGCCGATTCTGCCACTTCCCCGCCCCGCAGTTCTTAACAATCGAGGAATTCGAACACCGAGCCCTCAGCTTTCACGCCGCTCCAGCCAGGCAGCGAGACCGCCGGTCAGGATGAGCGTCCCGGAGATCGCCCGCGCGAGGTTGACCGCCTGAGTCGGTATCTCCGGGTCGCGGGCAGCAAGTGCGAAGGTGACCTGGTCGGCGGCCTGAACCGGGATCATCGCGGCCCGGGCAGCCGGATTGCCGCTGACGATCAGCCCCCCGATCAAGGCCGTTCGGATCCCGAACATTCGCCAGCCCCAGACTGCGGTGCCGGTGGTTTGATCTGACTTGATTCCGAACTGGCGCAGGAAAGGCCCGGGGGCCAGTGTGGTCGTGATGCCTACCGCGGTGGCCAGACCACCGGCGGCCCGGTGCAATTGCTCGGATCGGGTCACAGGTCGATGATATGGATTGCGGATCGCCCGGTCAGCCGACCGGCCGGGCCAGCAGGGTGATCGCCGCGAGCACGACCGCCAGGAACCCGAAGCCGATCTTTGCCCGGATGCTTTCCGAGGTCCTCAGCGCGATCAGGCACTGGAGCGCGTAGTAGGCCGCGAATGCACGGGAGGCGAGGGCGATGATCGCGAAGGTCGAGACGCCCCAGATCAGAAGGATGGACGCGATCCCGATCAGCAGGTATGGCCCCGGCCTGCCCATCCACTTGCCGAAGTAGGCGCGGAGGTTTCCGTTGGCGGCGACCGTGTCGGCGGTTGCGGCGCTGAACTGGCTGAGCACGGCGGTGACCACGATCGGGATCGTGAGCAGCGGTACCACCCGTCTGGTTATGTCGAGCAGCGTGTCGCTGGCCCCGTCAGGGGTGCCCAGTCCCATCACCGGGGTGGCCACGATGACGAAGCCGATGTAGATAGAACTCGAAACGATCTGGGAAAGCCGGCTGGCCAGGATTCTCGTCCGCTGGTCGTACTCGGCCGCCAGGTACCGCACCGTCTCGAACCCCTGGACGGTGATCACGATTCCGCCGAGGACCAGGAGGATCTCGCCGACGCCCCGGTCGGGGACCGGTGGCAGGTCGAATCCCCCGCCGGCCAGGCTTGCGGCGTCGCTGATGAACAGCGCACCGCCCAGGACCGTGGTCAGGATCAGCACCGCGGCGAGCGCGAAACGCTCCATCCGGTCGAGCCCCCGGAAACCCCTGAATATCCCGGTCCCGACGATCAGCACCACGGCCAGCGATGCGAGAGCCCGTTCAGCGCTTTCAGACCCCGGGACGATCAGTTCGACCACGTACTGGGACATGATCCGGAGGTAGAGCGCGACCGAGATCACATAAGCGATCACGATCACCAGATCGCTCGCCCACTCGGTCAATTGGTTGAACCGGTCGAGCCGTCCGTCCAGGATCAGCGGCTCGACGGTCGCGACGTTGTGGCGGATCGCGGTCCCGACGAACCAGGCGAAACTGCAGACCGCGATCACCCCGAGGACCGCCAGGGCTCCCAGCGTTCTTTCCAGA